>CACLHE010000021.1 GCA_902606665.1 uncultured Pelagibacteraceae bacterium | reverse complement strand
ATTAGGCCAATTTCTTTCGACACGACCGGACATCATTGGAGAAAACATTTCAAAAGAACTTGAAAAACTTCAAGACAAGCTTCCTCCTTTCGACCTTATTACAGCTAAAGATATACTTAAAAAAGAACTTGGAAATGAAAATTTTGATCAAATAAAAAATATATCAGAACCTGTAGCAGCAGCCTCAGTAGCACAAGTTCATTTTGCAAATATAAATATTTCAGGAGAAAAAAAAAATATAGCTATCAAAATATTAAGGCCAGATGTAGAAAAAGTTTTTAATGAAGAGTTAGATGCTCTCATGTTTTTGGCATATATTATTGAAAATCTTATCAAAAAAACAAAGAGATTAAAATTAGTCGAAGTTGTTCAGTTGCTTCGTGAAATTACAAACATTGAAATGGATTTTAGGTTTGAAGCAGCTGCAGCAAGTGAACTTTATGAAAATACCAAAAATGATTTAGGATTTAATGTTCCAAAAATTTATTGGAATCAAACTAGCAAAAAAATTCTTTGTTTGGATAGAATAGATGGAATTTCAATAAGAGAAGTAGAAAGTCTAAAATCTCAAAATATCGACACAAAAAATTTAGCAAAAAATATAATCCAACATTTTCTAAGACATGCGGTAAGAGATGGTTTTTTTCATGCTGATATGCATCAAGGAAATTTATTTGTAAATAATGATGGAACAATCGTACCTGTCGATTTTGGAATAATGGGAAGACTTGACCAAAAAAATAGAAAATATCTTGCTGAAATACTTTATGGGTTTATTAAAAGAGATTATAAAAAAGTTGCAGAGATACACTTCATAGCAGGATTAGTTTCAAAAGAATATTCTAAAGAAGAGTTTGCACAATCTTTACGTTCTATTGGTGAACCAATTTTTGGCCAATCTGCCAAAAATATATCTGGTGGAAAATTACTAAATCAACTTTTTGAAAATACTGAAAAATTTAACATGCAAACGCAAATTCAACTTTTGTTATTACAAAAAACTATGGTGGTAGTTGAGGGTGTTGCTAGAAAACTTGATCCAGATACAAATATATGGGAAGTATCAAAACCAATATTAGAAAATTGGTTAAAAGAAACAAAAGATCCAATAAATAAAGTTTCTGAAGTTGTAGATAAAACTTCTGAAGTTCTTAAAAGATTACCAGATCTTCCAATTATCATGGATAGAGCTAATGATGTTATGACTTTAATGGCTGAAGGTAAATTTAATCCAAATTCCTTGGCTTATCGCAGCCTTCGAGAAGAAGAACTAAAATTAGAATTAATGCGCAATAAGATATTAGGAGGAATATTAGTCCTTGTAATTTTTGTCCTCTTAGTATTCAAATAAGAAAGATATGAATAAATTTCTTAATAAGAAAAAAATTATTTTAATTATTGGTGGCGGAATAGCTGCGTATAAGTCTCTTGATTTAATTCGGTTGTTAAAAAAATATCAATGTGAAATTAAAGTCGTGCTTACTGAATCTGGCAAAAAATTTGTTACTCCCTTATCAATTGCTTCATTATCAAAAAATAAAGTATATCAAAATATTTTCGATAGTAATCAGGAAGCTGAAATGGATCATATAACTTTATCAAGGTGGTGTGATATAATTTTATTCGCACCTATCACTGCAAACTCAATAGCTAAATTGGCTTCCGGAAAAGCTGATGACCTGGCATCAACTTTAATACTAGCTTCTAATAAGCAGGTGATGTTGGTTCCAGCAATGAATGTTAGAATGTGGCTTCATAAATCTACACAAAGTAATGTTAATAAACTAAGGGACTTTGGGTATTTATCTATAGGACCTGCGTCGGGTGAGATGGCCTGCGGAGAATATGGGGAAGGCAGAATGCTGTCTCCAGAAGAAATATGTGAATATGTAAAAAATTATTTTTTTGAAAGAAATGTAGTTAAAAACAAAAACCTTACAGCATTAGTTACTGCAGGACCAACAAAAGAATATATTGATCCAGTCAGATTTATTACAAATAATTCAAGCGGTAAGCAGGGGTATGAAATTGCAAATTCTTTAGCAAAATTTGGTGTAAAAACAACACTAATATCAGGACCTTCCATATTAAAAAAACCTGAAAATGTGGACATTATAAGAGTTGAAACAGCTAAACAGATGTATGAGGAAACAGCGAAAGTTTTACCAGTAGACATAGCTGTTTGTGTTGCGGCCGTAACTGATTTTAAACCTGACAGGTATGAAGATAAAAAAATTAAAAAAAAAAATATAAATATAAATCTAAATAGAAATATAGATATATTAGATTTTTTATCAAAAAGAAACTTTCAAAGACCAAAGTTGGTAGTTGGTTTCGCTGCAGAAACAAATAATGTTTTAAAATTTGCTAAAGAAAAAAAAATTAGAAAATATTGTGATTGGATTGTTGCTAATGATGTTTCAAACCCTGAAATAGGATTCGACTCTGATTATAATGCTGTTTCTATTATTTATGATAATAAAGTAGAAAAAATTGAAAGAAATTTAAAATCTTTTATAGCTAATAAAATTGCGAAAAAAATAATTAACCATTTTATTTACTAATATCTATGGTAAAAATATTAGTTAAAACTTTTGAAAAAAAAATAATACTTCCTTCTTATAAAACTACTGGTTCTTCTGGTATGGATGTTATAGCTCATACTAAAAAAAAAATAATTATTAATCCAGGTAAAATTGCTTTGGTCCCAACTGGTATTGCGGTAGCTATTCCAAAAAATTATGAAATACAAATAAGGCCAAGATCTGGGCTAGCCGCAAAAAAAGGCATTTCTGTGCTAAATACACCTGGAACTATTGATTCTGATTATAGAGGTGAGATAAAAGTTATTTTGATAAATTTAAGTAATAGATCATTTGCTGTAAATTCAGGGGACAGAATTGCCCAAATGGTAATTTGTCCAGTAACAAAAGTAAAATTTAAAAGGGTACCAAATCTACCTAAAACATTAAGAGGCAAAGGAGGTTTTGGATCAACAGGTAAATAATAAATTTTAATGAAATTTACAAATAAACAGATTGATAGATATTCCCGACAAATAATTTTGAAAAAAATTGGTGTTGTAGGTCAAAAAAAACTCCTAAGATCTAGTGTATTAATTGTGGGAGCGGGTGGACTAGGATCTCCAATTGCAATTTATTTAACAGCCTTGGGTATAGGAAAAATAGGTATCGTTGATAGAGATAGAGTAGAAATTTCCAACCTTAGCCGACAAATTATATTTGATACAAATGATGTTAAAAAAAATAAATCTTCTGCTGCAATTACTAAATTAAAAAAAATTAATCCAGACATTCATTTACAATCCTTTAATAAAAATTTAACTTTAAGCAATATTGATAATATTGCCAAAAAATATAAATTAATTATTGATGGCAGTGATAATTTTCGCACACGTTTTTTAATAAATGATTATTGTTTGAAAAATAAAAAAATACTTATTTCAGGAGCAATAAGTAAATTTGATGGGCAAGTTTATACTTTTAATTTCACAAAAAAAAAATCACCTTGCCTTAAATGTTTTATTCCTATTATGCCAGCAAATCCCGACATAGATAATTGCGAATTTGAAGGTGTTTTAGGGACTTTAGGTGGACTAATTGGAACCATCCAAGCAAATGAAGCTATAAAAGAAATACTTGGAATTGGAGACACGCTTTGTGGATATATATTAATTATCGATGCATTAAAACTTACCTTTAGAAAAGTTAAGTTAAACAAACGTTCTGATTGTAATTGTAATGAAAAAAATAAATAAATATTGTTTAAAACTTTTATCAGCTTTTATTTTAATTTTATGTTCTTTTGCAGAAGTTGCTGCAAATGAAAAAGTAAATTTTTTAACTTTAAAAAATAACAAAGTAAATTTAAGACAAGGACCATCATTTGAATACCCTGTAAAATTAATTTATAAAAAAAAATATTTTCCTGTAATAATATTAGATAAATCAGAAACCTGGAGAAAAATTAAAGATTTTGATAATAATTCAGGTTGGATACATATATCTCAGCTATCTAAGAAAAAATCTGCAATAAATATAAAAAACAACTCTATTCTTTACAAAAAACCTTCGGTTTTTTCCAAACCACTAGCACGAATAGAAAATGGAAGACTAATGCTTGTAAAAAAATGTGAAATTAATTGGTGTAAAATTACAACTGGTGACTTTAAGGGATGGATTTCAAAAAATGCTTTATGGGGAAAAACTAGATAAAATCTTTTGTTAATGAATTTTTAGTTTCTTCTGTAATTTCTGTAGCATGCCTATATAAGCTATGATCAACGGATAATATAATTTTAGAGTTAGGGTTTTTAAACTTTTTTATTTGCTCTAATGAAAAATTAAAATGAACAAACTGAACTGAAGACGCTTTGCCTTCTTCTGATGTGCGATCTAGATCTTTTTCTGGAATAGCGTGAATTTTTTCCTCATCTAAATTTATATAAATTTTTTTTTCTATACCGCCAACCTTGCCTAAAAAGTCAGCCCTCAAAGTAGGATCGTCAATTTCAAACATAAGAGTTGCAACTAAATCCCTACCTTTTGGGATAAGAGGATTGTATGCGTCAAGCTCATCTTTTAACTGTGCATCTCCACCTTTCTCGATATGCAGCATTTCTTGAATTTGTCCTAACATTGTTTCAAAACTTTCAAAATAAAATGTTGCGTATGGACCAATTGGTACCCTTCTATACTTTTTAAATTCTAATAGTTCTTTTCTATATTGTTTTCGCTTTTTTGCGTATTCATTTGCTGATAATAAATCTTTTTTTTCTACTATTCTTTTTTCTTTAGCCATAATCATAATTTATATGCCTTAGCCATTATTTCGATGGGATGTAATGCCTCATCATTTGAAATTTTTGTATCTTTCTCCAATTGTTTTAGATGTTTTCCTGCCAATGGACAATCTGACGCCATATATTTATTACTTTTTTTTGTAACTATCTTCGAAGTTGTTTTTCCAATCTTGCTAGCAATTTCGCGAGTCTCTTTCATAATTCCAAAAGTTCCACCATGACCTGCACATTTTTCAACTACATCTATTTTTATATTTGGTATTAATTTCAGCATATCTCTAGCTTTATTTCCCATATTTTGAGCTCTTGCGTGGCAAGCATGATGTACTGTTACACCTCCATCAATTTCGTTTAAACCTTCAACTAAACCTTCCTTTTTTGAAATATCAACAATGTACTCATCTATATCTTTTACATGTTGCGATAGCTTTTTTATATTTGCATTCTTTGGTAGGAGTAGTGGCCATTCGAACTTTAACATTAACCCACAGCTTGCTGTAAGTGTAATAACCTCATAACCTTTATCTATCCATTCTAATAAATTTTTTGATACTTTAATTGCTTGTTCAATAACTTTTTCTGGAGCCGCTTGTTCTAAATATGGCATTCCACAACATCCTGGATAAGAATGTTGTACATCAACACCATTTTTTTTTAATACTTTCAACGCTGCTATACCTGTGTTTATTTTATTGTAGTTAACATAGCAGGTCGAATAAATTACAGCTTTTCTACCAAAGCCAGGTGCCAATTCATTTATTTTTTCTTTAGTTTTATTTGAATAATTTTCAAAGGTTTTATCATTATACTTTGGCAGTATCGCCCTTTTATCTATACCAGTTAAGATTTCTAATATTTTTCTAAAAAATTTATTTTTTATATTTGTAAACCAGTTAATGATTTTACTAAACATAATTCCAAACTTTGCGTTTCGATCAATTTTGGCTAGTTGAAATGGAATTTTTGAAAGTTTATTTAATTTTTTTTGATACATTCTGTATCTAAACATTAAATGTGGAAAATCTAGATTGAATTCATGCGGTGGAACGTATGGACATTTTGTCATAAAGCACATATCGCAAAGCGTACATGAGTCTACAACTTTTTCGAATTTATCACTCGATAATGATTTTACTTCACCTTCCTCGGTTTCATCAATTAGATCAAAAAGTTTAGGAAAACTATCACACAAATTAAAACATCTTCTGCATCCATGGCATATGTCAAAAACTCTTCTCATTTCGTCATCTAGTTTTTTCTGATCAAGAAAATCTGGATGATCAAAATCTATCGGATTTCTGATAGGTGCCTGTGTGCTACCTTCTTTATTCATTTTTTTTGGTGGGGTCTTGCCCCACCAGAATATAATTATTTTATTGTTTCAAGTGTTTTTTGGAATTTGCCTGCGTGAGACTTTTCAGCTTTCGCCAAAGTTTCAAACCAATCAGCTATTTCTTCAAAACCTTCTTCTCTAGCTGTTTTAGCCATCCCAGGATACATATCTGTATATTCGTGAGTTTCCCCGGCAACAGCTGATGCCAAATTGTCTTTTGTTTCTCCAATTGGTTTGCCAGTAGCGGGATCGCCCACTTCCTCTAGAAATTCTAGATGTCCATGCGCGTGTCCTGTTTCTCCTTCTGCAGTAGATCTAAAAACTGCAGCAACATCATTATAACCTTCTACGTCAGCTTTTTGTGCAAAATACAAATACCTTCTATTTGCTTGGCTTTCACCCGCAAAAGCTGCTTTTAAGTTTCCTTCTGTTTTACTACCTTTTAATGCCATATTAATTCTCCTTTAGTCTTACTTTATAATCATTCTAAAGTGTAAGTCAATGCGATAAAGTTGTCGTAAGAAAAATATAATACAAATATTTTAATTACTTTTTTGCTTTTGATTATTATTTGCAATTCGAATGGTAATATCTATTTCTTTAATTTTTTTTCCACTTGGCATTTGTGGTAAATTTTTTACACAAATATTTTCATTTTTTATGTCTGTTAATTGCGATAAGTCCTCGTCAAAAAAATGGTGATGCTTTTTTGTATTAGTATCGAAATATGTTTTATTTCCCTTTAGAGATATTTGTTTTAAATAACCTTTTTTTTCAAATGCATGCACGGTATTGTACAAGGTGGCGGTTGAAATTTTTTGGAAATTACTTTTTTCTACGATTTTTTTTAATGTATCAATTGTGAAATGAAAAGTTTCCTTCCTATCAAATAATATCTTACATATAGCAAGTCTTTGTTTCGTCGGTCTTAACCCAGAAATTCTAAGTTTATCTGTATGTTGTTTAATTGGGTTCATAATACTCAAATATAGTGCTTTTATTTAACTTTTAATTTATATTCGTTTTAAACTAAATATATGTAATAAAGTATATTAATCAAGTATTAGTTTATTTATATGATGAAAAAAAATACTTTTAATTATGCAGAATTAATCGATTGTGCTAATGGAAAATTATTTGGACCAGGAAATGCTAAGCTTCCTTCTCCTCCAATGTTAATGTTCGATAAAATTACAAATATTCAGAATAAAAAAGGTAAATATGACAGAGGATTCGTTCAAGCTGAACTTTATATAAAAGAAAAAATGTGGTTTTTTGATTGCCATTTTAAGGAAGATCCAGTAATGCCAGGATGTCTTGGTTTGGATGCAATGTGGCAGTTAGTAGGTTTTTTTTTAGGATGGATGGGAGAGCCAGGAAAAGGAAGAGCTCTTGGTGTAAATACAGTGAAATTTACTGGAGAAGTGCTAAAAAATGTCAAAATTGCTAAGTATGAAGTACATATAAAAAGAATTTTAAGAAAAGAAGGTGCGGTTGTAGGACTAGCAGATGGTATATTGTATGCTGATAATAAAGCAATATATGAAGCGGAAAATTTGAAAGTAGGATTATTTAAATAATGAGAAGAGTAGTAGTAACAGGAATTGGAATAGTTTCCTGTATAGGAAATAATAAAGCAGAAGTATTAGACTCTCTATTAAACACAAAATCAGGATTAGTTTTTTCAGAAGAACATAAAAAATACAATTTTAGAAGCCAGGTCATAGGAAATATAAAAAATTTAGATTTAACTAAACACATTGATAGAAAAGTTCTACGATTCATGGGAGAAGGTTCTGCTTATAATTATATTGCTCTAAAAGAAGCAATTAAAGAATCTGGTTTGGAAGAAAAAGATATTAGCAATGAAAAAACTGGAATAGTTATGGGATCCGGAGGACCTTCAATTAAAAATGTTTATTATGCGGTGGATACGATAAGAAAATCTGCTCCAAAGAGAATGGGTCCTTACATAGTTCCTAGAACAATGGCTAGCACTTGTTCAGCAACACTTGCGGTTCCTTTTAAAATTAAGGGAATAAATTATTCAATTAGTTCAGCTTGTGCAACTAGTGGCCATTGCATTGGTAATGGAATGGAGCTTATTCAATTTGGAAAACAAGATATAGTTTTTGCTGGCGGTGGTGAAGAATTAGATTGGGCTCTATCGGGAATGTTTGATGCAATGCCAGCATTATCTTCAAAATATAACAATACTCCAGAAAAAGCTTCCAGACCATATGATGCTAACAGAGATGGATTTATAATTGCTGGTGGAGGAGGAGCTATAGTCTTAGAAGAGTATGAACATGCTAAGGCTAGAGGTGCAAAAATATATGCTGAATTAACAGGATATGGGGCAACTTCTGACGGATATGATATGGTTCAGCCATCAGGTGAAGGAGCAGCAAGATGTATGAAAATTGCTATGAAAAATATAAAAAACAAGGTTGATTATATCAATTCACATGGTACTTCTACACCGATTGGTGACACGAAAGAACTAGAGGCTATAGCCGAAACATTTAAAGAAAAAATCCCAAAAATTAGCTCAACTAAATCATTAACTGGACATTCTTTAGGAGCAACTTCAGTGCAAGAAGCAATATATTGTTTATTGATGATGAAAAATAAATTTATATCTGCCTCTGCAAATATAGAAAAAATGGATGAAAAAGCAAAAAATTTTCCAATAGTAACTAAAGTAGAAAAAAATGTAGAATTAAATTGCGCTATGTCCAATAGCTTTGGGTTTGGAGGAACTAATGCAACTTTAGTTTTTGAGAAAATTTAGCCTATGAGTTTATTAAAAGGAAAAAAAGGTTTGATAATGGGTGTTGCAAATGATCGTTCAATTGCATGGGGAATAGCCAAAAAATTATCAGAGCATGGTGCTGATCTTGCTTTTACGTATCTTGGAGAAGCTTTAAAAAAAAGAGTTGTTCCTTTAGCTGAATCTTTAAAATCTAATTTTACGTTGAGTTGTGATGTAGAAAAAAAAGAAGATATTGTTAAAACGTTTGAAGATATTAAAAAAAAATGGGGCAATTTAGATTTTGTTGTTCATGCAATAGCTTTTTCTGATAGATCGGAACTTTCAGGAGAGTATCTAAATACATCAAGAGAAAATTTTTTAAAAAGTATGTTAATTTCGTGTTTTTCACTTACCGAAATAGCTAAAGAATCATCAAAAATTATGAATAAAGGTTCTAGCTTATTAACGTTAACTTACGAATCCTCTAAAGTTATTCCAAATTATAATGTAATGGGGGTCTGTAAAGCAGCTTTAGAAACAAGTGTAAAATATCTTGCAAGAGATTTAGGTTCTAAAGGAATAAGAGTTAATGCTATTAGTGCTGGTCCTATTAAAACTTTAGCTGCTTCAGCAATCGGAGATGCTAAATTTTTGTATAAATGGAATGAGGACCACTCCTTATTAAAAAGAAACGTAGACATTAATGATGTAGGAGGTTCAGCTTTATATTTATTAAGTGATTTAGCGGCTGCAGTAACTGGTGAAATACACTATGTAGATGCAGGATATAATAAGGTTGGTATGCCTAATCCAAAAAATATTACTTAGCTAGCTTCTTTAATTGAAAGTTTAACTTTACCTCTGTCAAAACCAATTACTTTTACTGAAACTTCATCGCCTTCTTTTACAACATCAGAAACTTTAGCTACTCTTTTTCCAGCAAGTTGAGAAATATGAACTAATCCGTCTTGTTTGCCTAAAAAATTTACAAAAGCTCCAAATTCCATTATCTTTACTACTTTACCTTTGTATATTTTTCCCATTTCAGGTTTTGCAATTATATTTTTTACCATATCCATTGCTTTGCTTCTTGATTTCTCATCAGGAGCGGCAATAGTAACTTCACCTGTATCTTTCACATCAACTTTTGCTCCGGATAACTCTACAATCTCTCTAATTGTGGCTCCTCCTTTTCCTATAACTGCTGCTATGTCCTTTTTATCGACCATAATAGTTTCTATTTTAGGAGTATGTTTTGAAACTTCTTTTCTTGATGATTTAATTGTTTTATTCATTTCTTCAAGAATGTGTGCTCTTCCTTCTTTGGCTTGATTAAGAGCCTGCTCCATAATCTCAAATGTAATTCCAGTAATTTTTATATCCATTTGTAATGATGTAATACCATCTTTTGTACCCGCGACTTTAAAATCCATATCTCCTAAATGGTCTTCATCTCCTAAGATGTCCGATAAAACAGTAAAGTCTTTTTTTTCTTTGATTAGTCCCATTGCTATTCCAGCTACAGGCTCTGCTATCGGAACAGCAGCATCCATAAGTGCTAGAGATGCACCGCACACGGTAGCCATTGATGAAGAACCATTAGATTCTGTTATCTCTGAAACTACTCTTAAAGTGTAAGGAAATTTTTCTTTACTAGGTAAAGATGAATTTAGAGCTCTCCATGCTAATTTTCCATGTCCCACTTCTCTTCTACCTGTACCTATTCTTCCTGTTTCTCCAACTGAAAAAGGAGGGAAATTGTAATGTAACATAAATCTTACTCTTTTTTGTCCTTCCAAACTTTCTATTCTTTGCTCATCTTCAGTTGTTCCCAAAGTTGTTGTAACTAATGCTTGTGTTTCTCCTCTAGTAAACAACGCAGATCCATGTGTTCTTGGTAAAACTCCTACTTCACATTTAATAGGTCTTACATCAGACAAACCTCTACCATCTATTCTTTTTTTGGTTTTAAGTATTTTTGTTCTTACAATATCTTTTTCTATATTTTTTAATTGTAATAATATTTCGAGTTCAGAATATGTTTCATCTCCTTCAAACAAAGATTTACATTTTTCAGTTGCCAAATTAACCAATTCTGATCTTTTTTTCTTATCCTTTTCAGAAAATGCTTTTTCTAGATCTTTTGTTAATTCTTTGGAAATTTTCTTATTTAGTTTACTATAATCCTTTTTTTCTATTTTCCATTCTTCTTTTGCACATTTCTTTTTAAGATTTTCTATCGCTTTTATTACTGGAGAAAAACTTTCGTGTCCAAATTTGACTGCATCTAACATTTGTTTTTCGCTTAAACCTGAAGCTTCAGATTCAACCATCAACACAGCGTCTTTGGTTCCTGCAACAACTAATTCTAATTTTGATTCTTTTAATTGTTCTTTTGATGGGTTTAAAACATATTTGTCATTTATATATCCAACTCTTGATGCCGCTACAGGACCTTGAAAAGGTAAGCCTGAAATTGCTAAAGCTGCAGAGGATGCAATGATTGATAATATGTCAGCTTCATTTTCATTATCATAGGAAAGTACAGTTGGTAAAACTTGAACTTCATTTCTGAAACCTTCTGGAAACAATGGACGAATAGGTCTATCTATTAATCTTGAGATTAATGTTTCAGATTCAGTAGGTCTTGCCTCTCTTTTAAAATAACCTCCTGGTATTTTACCTGCTGCATAATATTTCTCTTGGTAATTTACCGATAATGGAAAATAATCTATTTCTTCATTAACTTTTTTTGCTCCTACAACAGTAGAAATAACAACTGTTTCACCACAGGTTGCAATTATTGCTCCATCAGCTTGACGTGCTATCTTGCCTGTTTCTAATATAAGTTTTTTGCCGCCAAAATCTATTTCTTCTTTATGTAATTTAAACATTTA
>CACLHE010000020.1 GCA_902606665.1 uncultured Pelagibacteraceae bacterium | reverse complement strand
TTTGGTGTAGCTCAGTCTGACTGGCAATTTCATGCTGTCAACGGTTCAAGTAAATGGGAAGGAAAAAAGTTTGGTAATTTAAGAGCTGTTTTTTCAGTTCATAATGAACCTTTCCAAATTTGGGCTAGAAAAAAAGCAAAAGTTAAAGACTTTAAAGGTCTTGCAGGTAAAACTGTTAACATAGGTAACCCTGGTTCAGGTCAAAGAGGAACTATGGAAGAGCTTATGAAAGCAATGGGAGTTGATAATAGTTACTTCAAAGGAGTGACTGAGTTAACTTCATCTGAACAAGTAAAAGCGCTTTGTGACGGTAAAATAGATGCATTTGGTTATTCAGTAGGATTTCCAAATGGTGCTATGGAACAAGCAGCTACTTGTGGAGCAAAAGCTCTACCAATTAATCTTACAGGCGGACCTGTACAAGGTTTAATTGATGGTGCAGATTATTATGCATCAGCAACAATACCAGCTGGTACTTACACTGGACAAAAAAAAGATGTAACTACTTTTGGTGTTAAAGCTACTGTTGTAACTAGTGCCGATGTACCTGAAGAGCTAGTTTACTTAGTAACAAAAGCTGTTTTTGAAAACTTTGATGCTTTCAGAGCACAACATCCCGCTTTTGGTCCATTAGAAAAGAAAAATATGATATCTGATGGTTTATCTGCGCCGTTACATCCTGGTGCGATTAAATACTATAAAGAAGCTGGATTAATGTAATCCAAAAACTAATTGAAATTAAAAAGGCCCAATATATTTATTGGGCCTTTTTTTTATAGTAAAGTATCTTTTATAAATGAATCAAGAGACTGATACAAAGATTGAAAGTAAAATTCACGAAGATTTATCACCAACTAGAAATCTTACAGGACTACATTTAAAAATTGTTGCTGCCATAGCAATTGTTTGGTCTTTATTTCAGCTTTGGTATGCATCACCATTTCCATTTATATTTAATATAGGAATGTTCAAAGGTTTGCCAGCCAGAGCAATTCATTTGGGTTTTGCTTTATTGCTAGCGTTTCTTATATTTCCAATCTCACGAGGTAAAAAAATTTCAGCTTTTGATGTTTTTATAAGCATAGTCGCATCTTTTTGTTGTCTATATATCTATTTTTTTTATGATCAACTTATAGATAGAGGAGGAGTTCTTCTAAACATTACTTTAGGTGAAATTAATATACCAATCGAATTAATTATTGGAACAATTGGAATTTTAATTTTACTTGAAGCAACGAGAAGAGTAATCGGAAAACCTTTGGCTATAATAGCAATAATTTTTTTACTATTCTCTTATTTTGGGCAATATGCTCCTGATATAATTTCACATGGCGGCCTTTCGTTAAAGAGACTAGTTGGATTTCAATGGTTTGATCAAGAAGCTATATTTGGAATTCCTATTGGGGTGTCGGTAGATTTTATATTTTTGTTTGTTTTATTTGGTGCACTTTTAGAGACTGCGGGCGGTGGAAAATATTTTTTGGATTTAGCGTTTGCTATGGTCGGGAAAATGAGAGGAGGTCCAGCCAAGGCAGCTATTTTAGGATCAGGTATGACAGGAATGATATCCGGTTCTTCAGTTGCAAATACAGTCACTACAGGAACTTTTACTATTCCAATTATGAAAAAAACCGGATTCTCAAAAGAAAAAGCAGGAGCAATAGAAGTATCATCATCTGTTAATGGTCAAATAATGCCGCCAGTTATGGGAGCGGCAGCTTTTGTCATGGCAAGTTTTATAGGAGTCACTTATTTTGAAGTTGTAAAACATGCATTTTTACCAGCAGTTATTTCTTACATAGCTCTGTTTTATATTTCACACCTTGAAGCTTTAAAATTAAATTTAAAAGGAATGGAAGAAAAAGATGTACCTCATCTTAAAAAAACTTTTTTAGCTGGTTTACATTTTTTAATTCCAATTTTTGTTTTAATATATTTATTAGTTGTTCTTCGTTTTACAGCTTCCTACTCAATTTTTTATGCAACCATTGCATTAATTTCAGTTAACCTAATAAACAAATTATTCAAATCAAGAAAGGAATCTAATTTTAAGGAAGCTTTAAAAATTTGGTTTAACCAAACTGTTGTAGGATTTCAAAAAGGAGCAATAAACATGGTTGCAGTTGGAATTGCTATTGCAACCGCAGGAGTAATAGTTGGTGCAGTAGGTTCTACGGGATTAAGTACAAATTTAATTATTGTGATAGAATCTATTGCTAAAGATAACGTAGTAATTTTAATTTTACTAACCATAGTCCTATGTTTATTGCTGGGAATGGGACTTCCAACAACCGCAAACTACGTCGTTGTAGCTTCATTAATGTCTATGGTTTTAGTAGATGTAGGTAATGCCTCGGGCTACATTTTTCCACTTATAGCTGTTCATTTATTTGTTTTCTATTTTGGATTAATGGCAGATGTTACTCCTCCCGTAGGTCTTGCTTCTTATGCTGCTGCGGGTATTTCAGGAGGAGATCCCCTAAGAACTGGAGTGCAGGCCTTTTGGTACAGTTTGAGAACAGCCATTCTTCCTATTGTATTTTTATTTAATCACGAATTACTTTTAATCGGTATTGAAAATATTTGGCATGCTTTTTTAGTAATTATAACCTCTTTAATTGGTATATTAGTCTTTACAGCAGCAACTCAAGCTTGGTTTATTAATAAAATGAGATGGTATGAAATAATTGTTTTTCTATTAATTTCTTTATCATTTTTAAGACCTGACTATGTTATGGATAAATTCTATCCAAAATATCAATACACTCCATTACAAATAAATAACTTAGAAATGGTAACCTTAAAACCAGATCATGACGTTCATATAAAAGTAACGAGAAACACTGATTATGGAGAAAGATATAAACTTTTTGTAATTGAAAAGAATAGCTTTGATAAAAATTATTCTTTAGAAGATTATGGTATTAATATAGTTGATCAAGAAGGCAAAATGACAATAGATACACTCGATTGGAAAGGTCTTGCCAAGAAAGATGGAATAGAAATGGGAGATATAATTACCGAATTTAAAATTGAAAACCTAGAAAGACCTAGCAAATCAATAGTTTATCCATTTGCGTTAATTTTGCTATTTGGTTTTGGATATTTAAATTATATAAGAAAAAAATGAAAAAAAAAATCGCAAACAAAAAAGTTATCAAAGGCAGGTGGTACAATATTAATAAAAAAATCAAAAAAAGATTAGTTGCAAAATATCACAAAATTAAAGATTGGAAAATGGATCCGAAAGGATATTTTTTAATTGAAGCAGATAAAAAAAAAAAAATTATTCAAGTTGGTTATTGTAAATTCACAAGATTAGGCAATTCTCCAATTAATGATATGGTTGCAGTAATTAAAGGTAAAACAGCAATAGAGATAGTAAATACGCTAATTAGAGAGAAATTTATTTCCACACTTCAACATGCCGCAGATATGGGAATAGAACTTCATAAAGCAGAACTATCTCTCAAATATAATTTTAGGTACATTCAAGATAAAGATTTGGTTGTTGACAAATAAAAAATTTTTGATACATATTAATTAATACTGAAGTTTAGGTGGGGAACAATGTGAAATTCATTGGCTGTTCCTGCAACCGTAAAGTCGGAGCGCCACCCGGTATAGCCCGCTGTTGAACGAAGGCCAGGAAAAGTCTAGTTCTGCAATGCAAAATTAGCAGTGGCATGAAATTTTGTGCTTATGCTAAAAAAAATAGTAAAAATACTAATAATTCTAAGCTTCCCGCTTAATGCAGTTTTTGCTGAGGATATACCTATAATTGTTATAGCTCCAAGTAAAAAAGCACAGTCCGTTTCGACTGTAGGAACATCCGTAATAGTACTTGATGAAACATTTTTTAAAAATTCAAATGAGTTTTTTTTAGCAGATGCTTTAGCAACTAACTCAACTAGCATTAATTTTTTTCAAAGCGGTGGTCACGGACAAAATTCAGCTATTCAATTGAGAGGTATGCCAAAAAGATATTCAACTGTTTATATCGATGGTGTTAAAATGTCAGACCCAGCAAGTCCAGACAACAGTTTTTATTTTAATCATCTTTTAACAAGCCAAATAGCTAGAGTAGAGATTTTAAAAGGTAATCAAAGTTCCGTTTATGGAAGCGGAGCTATAGGAGGAACCATAAATATTACAACTAAAAAAGGTGAACCCGGTTTTCACAAAAATATACAATATAATAACGCCTCCCATGGAACTCATAATTTATCACTTTCATTATCTGGGGCAGATGAAAATGATAATTTTTTTGTTGGTTTAGAAAGATTCCATACTGATGGGATATCAGCAATGACTCATAATGACGAAAAAGATAGATATAGAAATAATACTATAGTTGCAAATTATGCTCGTAAATTTTCAGATAAAATAAAATTTGAAAGCAATCTAAGAGTTGCAGAAAGCTACACTCAGTATGATAAAGAAGTGGATACTTCTACGGCAGATCATAGCGAAGAGTTAGATGCTATACAGTCTTCAGCAAATATATCTTTAGTTTATGAACCCAACAGTCAATTCACTAATAAATTAACATTATCAAATGCTTATATCGAAAGAATTGCTGCGGAAACTCCAAATAGCGGTAACACAGCTCAAGATAATTATTATGGAGACAGATATGGGCTTGCGTATTCTGGTAGCTATAACTTTAACCTTGATAATAGTGTTGTGTTCGGGTTTGAAAGAGAAGAGGATAAAATGGGGTACAACAAAAATATGACCGGACGTATTAATAACCATACATACACAACATCAAGTTATTTTGATTACCAAAGTAGAGTTACTAATAATATTTATGCAACATTAGGTTCAAGATTTGATGAACATAAACACGCTGGCAACGAAGATTCACACAGAGCAACATTAGCTTACCTTTTTGATGATAAATCTACAAAATTAAAAAGTTCTTATGGTACAGGATTTCGATTTCCTTCTCTTTATGAATATTTTTATCAAGATACTGGTACACATGTTCTTAGAGCAGAAGAAAGTGAAAGCTTTGATCTAGGAATTGAAAAATCCTTTTTAGATCTAGGCTTAAGTATTGATGCTACTTATTTTAATATAAAGTACTTTGATACTTTAGAAGCCTGGAATCAATCTGGCTGGAAGGCTCAAAATCTTCCAGGAACTGTTAAGTCTCAGGGATTGGAATTAGTTTCCAAATGGAAAAAAAGTGATAAATTAAATTTTGATTTTAACTATACTTATACCTCTACATATGACGGAGCAGAACAAGATGATCCAAATAAAAATCATAGTTACCATGATGCCAGAGTGGTTAGAGTTCCAAGAAATATTATTAATTTAGTGACAAATATGAAAATTCCTGGTTATAAAAATTTAGATTTAAGTTTAAGCACCAAGTGGTCTGACGACGCAAGAGACTATGGAAACGGGAACAGAACATGGAGAGACGAAAAGATAGATGATTATTTAGTAAATGATTTATCGATAAAATACAATTTATGGGATACTTACAATCTATTTTTTAATATAGACAATATTTTGGATGAAAAATACGAGACTACCAGAGATTATTCTCAAATTGATAGATCTTTTAATTTTGGAATAAGAAGGGTATATTAAATTTATGCAAAATTTACTAGTAGCATTAAGAAAAGAAATACTTCCAATTGGTTTAATATTAATCTTAGCCCTAGCAAGATTAATACCTCATCCACCGAATTTTACACCTATTATAGCCGTGGCAATTGTAAGTGGCTATTTTTTTAAAAATTTAAATTTTTCACTTATAATTTTATTAATGGCTATGCTGATATCAGACTTATTTATTGGTTTTTATGAAAATGTATTTTTTGTTTATGCCTCATTGCTGTTAATTACTTTTATTTTTCATAAAATTAGTAAAAAAATAAATTTTAAAAATTTATTTATTTTTAGTTTTGCTGGATCGCTTATCTTTTTTATTATTTCAAATTTCGGCGTATGGATTCTAGGAAGTCCTGGAGTAGATAATCTTCCATATGACAAAAATTTAAACGGTTTGATAGAATGTTATATTTTGGCAATACCATTTTTCGGAAATACTTTCCTATCAACAGTAATTTTTTCTTATCCAGCTATAATTGCTTATAGATCATTAGCCACCAGGTCCAGCACCAGGTAATTTTAATATTTTCCAAACTCCAGAAGCTGTAGCTACAATTTTATTATTAGCAGTTAATTCACAAGTTAAAAAAACCATTGATTTAGTTTTTTTTTGTATTTTTGTCCTTCCAAATAATTCTTGGCCTAGCATTACTGCAGAAATAAATTTAAGATCTAACGAAACAGTCACGCATGGATTTTGACCTGCAGCTCTGTGTGCAGCAGTACCAGCCCCAGCGTCAACAAAAGCAGCAATAAAACCTCCGTGAGTAATTCTGGCAGCATTTAGATGGTTTTCTTTTATCGTAGTTTTAAATTCATATTCGTTTTCAGATATAGCTTTGAATAATAGCCCACCATTATGTTTCATAAAACCAGGCTTAAGACTTATTTGTTTAAAATCTTCACTCATAAACTACTCAAAATATTATTGTTAATATTAATACAAATATTACTATAAAAATTAGAAAAAATATTACAGCTTTTCTTAAAGGTAAATGTGTTATCCATTTAAAGTTCATACAATATATTTTTGGCGCGCCTGATAGGAGTCGAACCCATAACCTCCTGGTCCGTAGCCAAGCGCTCTATCCAATTGAGCTACAGGCGCTCAATGTTTTATTATCAAAGTATGCGTGCTATTTAAAGCGGCTTTGTGAGTAATTTACGCTGAATTATTAATTTTTTTTAAATATTTTTTTAGGATTACTTTTTGAACCCAAAGTTTGGCATCTAGATTGCTACAATTTGGCTCAAATAATTTTGCTATATTTTTTATAATCACAGTCATAACTCTAGTGACAATATTTACATGGCTGAAAAAGGATTAAATTGTGGTATAAATAAAACATCAGTTATGGCAACTAAAATAACAGTTCCAGATATAGGTGATTTTGAAAACGTCGAAATAATAGAAATTTTAACTAAGCCTGGCGCTACAATAAAAAAAAATGAACCAGTCGTTACTCTAGAAAGTGACAAATCTAGTGTTGAGGTTCCCTCTCCATTTTCAGGTAAAATTTCTTCTTTAGAGGTAAAAATTGGTGATAAGGTTTCAAAAGGAAGTATTTTAGCTACCATTGAAGATGATAAGACTAAAACTGTTGATGAGCTAAAAAAATCAACTCAAGTTAAAAAGGAAGAAGAAAAACCCTTAATTTTAAAGGAAGAAAAAGTTTTACCAGAAACAGAAAAGATTATCAGTGAAGCTGAAACTACAATTAAAAAAAAGATAAAAAAAGAACCAACAAAAAAAATTCCTAGCCGCGCAAACGGTGCTGATATTGATCCGATAGAAACACAAGAATGGTTAGATTCATTGACAGCAGTAATCTCAAAAGATGGTAGTGACAGAGCTCATTATATTTTAAAAAAACTAATTGATGAAACTTATAAGGAGGGTAGCAATAAACCATTAACTAGAAATACACCTTACGTAAATACGATATCACCTGAAAATGAAGTTAAATCTCCCGGGGACCAAAACATTGAGAGAAAGATAAGATCTCTAATTAGATGGAACGCTGCAGCAATGGTTGTTAAAGCAAATAAAAAAAATCCTGAACTAGGAGGTCATATAGGAACATTTGCTTCAGCAGCTACACTTTATGATGTTGGAATGAATCATTTTTGGAGAGCAAAAAATAATAAATTTGGGGGAGATTTAGTTTATTTTCAAGGACATAGCGCTCCAGGAATGTATGCTAGAGCTTTTTTAGAAGGAAGACTTACTGCAAATCAATTAAGTAATTTTAGACAAGAAGTGGGTGTTAATGGTCTTTCATCTTATCCTCACCCTTGGTTAATGCCTAAATTTTGGCAATTCCCTACAGTATCGATGGGCCTTGGTCCAATTTTATCAATATATCAGGCTAGATTTACAAAATATTTAATTAATAGAGGTTTATTAAAAAATGAAGATAGAAAAATTTGGGCTTTTCTTGGTGATGGAGAAATGGATGAACCTGAATCCTTAGGTGCTATTGGATTAGCAGCACGCGAAAAATTAGATAATTTAATATTTGTTATTAATTGTAATTTACAAAGATTAGATGGACCTGTTAGGGGAAATGGAAAAATCATCCAAGAATTAGAAGGCATTTTTAGAGGAGCAGGCTGGAATGTAATAAAAGTAATTTGGGGTTCGTATTGGGACCCTTTAATAGCAAAAGATAAAAGCGGTTTATTAATTAAAAGAATGAACGAATGCGTGGATGGAGAATATCAAGCTTTTAAAGCTAAAGGCGGAGCTTATGTTAGAGAAAAATTTTTTGGAAAATATCCTGAATTAAAAGATTTAGTATCAACCATGACCGATAGAGATGTATGGAAACTTAATAGAGGAGGACATGACCCTCACAAGGTTTATGCTGCCTATCATGCTGCTATGAAAAACAAGGGTCAACCAACAGTTATTTTAGCTAAAACAATCAAAGGCTATGGTATGGGTAAATCTGGAGAAAGCACCAATATTACCCACCAACAAAAAAAATTAGGAGAAGAAGACCTGCTTTATTATAGAGATCGATTTGATATTCCACTTACTGATAAACAAGTAAAAAATATTGAATTTTATAAACCGGAAGAAAAATCTGAAGAAATAAAATATCTTAAAGAAAGAAGAATGAAGCTTGGAGGAAATTTACCAGAGCGGACTTCTTATGCGAAACCTATAAAAAAACCTTCAAAAGATATTTTTGAAAACATGCTTAAATCTTCAGGAGATCGTGAAATGTCTACGACAATGGCTCTTGTAAGAATGTTAACCAGTTTGTTGAGAGATAAAAATATTGCTTCAAGATTGGTACCAATCATTCCAGATGAAGCCAGAACTTTTGGAATGGAAGGTTTTTTTCAAAAGATTGGTATTTATGCACATGAAGGACAAAAATATGAACCCGAAGATTCGGAACAGCTTAGCTCCTATAAAGAAGACAAAAAGGGTCAAGTTTTAGAAGAAGGAATTACGGAATCAGGGTCAATATCCTCATGGATAGCGGCAGGCACATCTTATACTAATCACGATTTAGAGATGATACCGATTTATACATTTTACTCTATGTTTGGTTTTCAAAGAGTTATGGATCTTATTTGGGCAGCTGGAGATTCTCAAACAAGAGGATTCTTAATAGGAGCAACAGCAGGTAGAACAACTTTAGCAGGGGAAGGACTACAACACCAAGATGGACATAGTCATTTACTTGCCGCAACCATTCCAAATTGTGTTAGCTACGATCCTACCTTTGCTTATGAGCTAGCAGTGATTTTAAAAGAAGGGCTAACCAGAATGCATGATAGACAAGAAAATATTTTTTATTATGTAACTGTAATGAATGAAAATTATAAACATCCATCAATTCCAAGAGATTGTGAAAAAGGTATACTTAAAGGCATGTATTTGTTTAAGGAATTTAATAATAAAGGAAAAACTAAAATTCAGTTATTAGGATGTGGAACAATATTGAGAGAAATGTTAGCCGCAGCAGAAGTTTTAAGTAAAGATTACGGTATTGATAGTGATGTTTGGAGCGTAACAAGTTTTAATGAATTAAGAAGAGAAGGAATGGAGACAGAAAGAAAAAATCTTCTTAATCCTGGAGAAAAACCAGAAAAATCATATGTGCAAAAATGTCTGAATAAAAGAGAAGGCCCAATTATAGCTGCCTCTGATTATATGAGAAGTTATGCAGATCAAATAAGACCCTATCTTTCGAAACCATTTTATTCATTCGGAACTGATGGATACGGAAGAAGTGACAGTAGAAAAAAATTAAGAAAATTTTTTGAAGTTGATAAAGAGCATATCGTTACGTATGCTTTGAGTGCATTGGCTAAAGAACAGCTTATTTCATCAAAGTATGCTGAGAAGGCAATGAAAAAATATAATATTGATAAAGAAAAACCTATTCCCACAGAATTATAAAAATGTCAGATGAAAAAAAAATAGTTAGCGCAAGTCCAAAAGTTAGAAAATTAGCAAGAGAGTTTGGAGCAGATATATATCAAATACAAGGTTCTCAAAGAATAGGAAGAGTTACGGAAGAAGATGTAAAATCATTTGTTAAAGAATCAATTTCTGGAAAAGTAGAAAAAAAACAAACCACAACTTCATTGCAGTATGAACATTCTGAATTTGGTGAAGTTGAAACAAAACTTATCCCACGACTTAAAAAAATTGCAGGTCCTCACTTAGAAAAATCTTGGAACGAGATTCCACATGTTACACAACATGATGAAGCAGATATTACTGAAATGGAAAAGTTCAGAAAATCTTTGAGAGACCTTTACACTGGTGAAAAACTTTCGATTACTCCTTTACCTTTCATTATAAGAGCTGTAGTAAAAGCTTTAAAAGATTATCCTAATTTTAATTCTTCTTTAGATTTAAAAAAGGAAAAACTTATATATAAAAAATATTTTCACGTAGGTATAGCAATGGATACGCCACACGGTTTAATGGTCCCAAAAATTAGAGACGCAGACAAAAAGGATATAACAGAACTAGGAATAGAAATTAAAAAAATTGCTAAACTTTGCAAAGATCTAAAAATTGATAAAAAAGAGTTTTTTGGCGGGTCAATAACAATCTCAAGTTTAGGAGGTATTGGAGGTAGTTTCTTTACACCTATAATTAACCAGCCAGAAGTTGCTATTCTAGGTGTAGGTAGAGCTGAAACTAAGCAAGTCTTTGTTGGCGATAAATACGAAAATAAAATAATGCTTCCTTTATCCTTGTCCTATGATCATAGGGTTATTGACGGTGCAGAAGGAGCTCGTTTTTGTGCTCATTTACGGGAAAGTTTAGGAAAAGATTTTGCCTATAAATTAGCTGTATAGTTTAATTTATGAAAAAAGCTATATCGTTTATTTGTTTAGTCATTTGTACGCTGATCTGGGGAACCACTTTTATAGCACAAGACACGGGGATGGATAATATAGGCCCTTTTACTTTTAACAGCGCAAGATTTTACGTTGGATTTTTAGCTGTAGCACCCTTTGTTTTTTTATTTGAAAAAAAAAAAATAAAACATCAAATCAATAATAAAATATCTGAATTCATTAAACTCATAATTCCAGTAGGAATATTTTTGTTTTTAGGGTGTATTTTTCAACAAGTCTCTTTGCTTTACACAGATGTAGCTAACTCTGCTTTTTTTACAATTTTTTATGTACCAATGGTTCCTATTATTGTTTATTTTTTATTTTCTGAAAAGCTGCATTGGTCAATATGGCCATCTGTATTTGCTTGTGTATTAGGAGGTTATTTTCTAAGCGATATTAATAATGCTGACGTTAGATTTGGCGATACATTGGTTTTAATCGGAGCTGTATTTTGGGCACTTCATATTATTTATATAGGAAAAATTATTCTAAAATTTGATTTACCCTTCTTTATTGCTTTGATGCAAAATCTAATAGTAGCAACATTATCTTTTGTGCTTGTTTTAATTTTTGAAGAAATTGATTTTTCAAAAATTAAATTAGAAACAATCGAAATTTTATATGCAGGAATTTTATCAGGCGGAGCTGCATTTGCTTTACAACTTTTTGGACAAAGAAATATTTCTGCAGCTCCTGCCGCAATAGTTATGTCATTAGAAGGGGTTGTTGCTGCAATTTCAGCTTGGATAATTTTAAGTCAAATATTGGGTATAAACAATGTTATTGGATGTTTGCTTATTTTGAGCGGGGTCATGTTGTCGCAATTAGCTCCGATCTACGAAAAAAATTATAGATAAATTATTGAAA
>CACLHE010000019.1 GCA_902606665.1 uncultured Pelagibacteraceae bacterium | reverse complement strand
TTGAAGAAATTTAATGAAAGATATTATTTATCAGGTAGACATATTTCTGATGATGAGCTTTATGATTTGCTAACTGAAGTAGAAGAAATAAATAGAAATCAATCTATTACATTTCATGAATTTATATGTGCTTGCTTTTTTCTTGCTGCATCAAGAAATGAAAGTGATTTAAATATCTTAGAATCTGGTCTCTTTTTTAGACTTGATGCAAGCAACGTTTTAGAAAAAAACATCGCTTCTGTAATTATGCCCATTGGTTTAGATCATAAAGATTTTTTAAAGTTAGGTACTATTGATGAAATTGTGTATGAAAAATGTTCTCACCTTCTGGGAGGGTCTAAAATCTTTATATCAAGACAAAACGCAGATATTTTGAAAAAAATTAAAAAAAATATATCTAATAACTCGTCATCAAAATTTATTTTTGGTGAAGATTTTGAATATACAAAAAATTCTGACGGATTTATTTATAAAGATAACAAAGGTGAATTAAAATTACCGCATCCTAATTTATTAGGAGAATTTCAAATGAGTAACATTTCAACTGCGATCAATACTGCAAGAAATTTAGTTCAATTTAAAGTACAAGAATCTCATATTAAAAAAGCTATAATAAAAATAAGAAGTGAAGGTAGATTACAGTTTATAAAAAAAGGAAAATTAAGAGAATATGTATCTAATAACAACCAAATCCTAATTGATGGAGCCCACAATCCTTTGGCAGCTTCCGTGGTTGGAAAGTACTTAGAAACTCTAAGCTCTGGAAAGAAAATATTTATGCTACTTGGTATGATGGCTAATAAAGAACATAAGAAATTTATTCAAATATTTAAAAATAGAGTTCATGCAATAATTACGTTAGATATACCAAATCAGGAGAACTTTATTGAAAAAAATAAACTTTCAAAAATTGCTGAGTCTTGCGGGATACCATCAAAATCTGAAAAATCTATTGAAGCTGCTCTAAAAAACATTGCAAAAGAAAATAAGGATGCAATTATTTTTTGTACAGGAAGTCTATATTTTGCTGGAGAGATATTAAATCTAAATTAAATATTTTCTTTAATCCAGGAGACAATATTTGATTTCGTAGTCGCGCCAATCTTAGTAGCTTTTAATTCACCATCTTTAAATAGTAACATGGTCGGTATTCCACGAACTCCATATTTTGTTGGTTGGTTTGGATGCTCATCAATATTATGCTTCGCGATCACAATCTCACTACTCATTTCGTCAGAAATTTCTTCTAAAATTGGGCCAATCTGTTTACAAGGCCCACACCATTCTGCCCAAAAATCTACCAAAGTTGGTTTTGAACCTTTTAAAACTTCGGTTTCAAAATTTTCATCAGTTATATTTTTGGTAGTCATAAGATAATTTTAATTTAGTAATTTTTTTCTTAATGTCAACTAGCCTTATGGTATATTTTTTCCATTTCTTCAATATAAGAATTAATATCTGCAAGTGCATTTAATTTTTTATCATCATCTTTAAATTTATTTCTTAAAGTATCGATCTCAGAATATGTCCGAGGAATCGTATTCCATTTTTCTTCATTGGTGCTTAAAATTCGTGAAGCAATTTCCTTGTGAAACATATTATATTCCTCTTTAGGTAAAGATTGTGGGCTTTCTTCATAAAGAATTTTTTTTCCAAAATATTGCATACGATCGTCCTTAAATCGTTGAACTATCGAATATTTGTCTTTCCAATCTACTTTATGAAATTCTGGCATTAACTTATTATCATGATCCGGTGCGAATTTCATATAAATTGATTCTTCGGGGTAGACATCCATTTGCGAATCCAGCTCTTGTCTTTCCCTCGCATCTTCATCTAATATGGAAGCAACTTTTTTAGCAAAATCTTTGTTTTCTCGAATTAATTTAGCTCTCTCTTTTAATTTTTTAATTCCAAGCTGCTTATAATTATCAAAATTCATTCCATAGCTTGGGTTCATTATAATTGGATGTTTTTTATGTTTAATTGTCCTGATAACTTTTGGTTTTTTATCTAATTCTTTTTTTAACTCTTTAATAGATAAATTAAAATAATATTTAGGATCTGCTTTAAGATCAAAACACATTGGATAGCTCCACTGGGGATGTTGGCAAACAAATGTTAAAACAAACGGTACCGATTTTCCATAATAGAAAAAATCAGTACAAAATAATTGTTCATCTTTAATAAGATTAAATGTTTTATCTTTATTTGTTGTCATTAAGCTTGCTTTCCAAACGTTGGGAGCCTTTTTACTTAGTAATTTTGCAATTTCTACTGTCGCTAAAACATCTCCCATAGCTGAATGAGCGTCATCATGTTTTATATCGTTCATTGGTGCTAATTTTTCTAATTTAAATACTGGATTATTTTTATCACTTATAGGTGTTTTGATGCAGCTAGGATAATAGAGATGACAGGCTCTTGCTAAACTAAATAAATCACCCCTTTCGCTTCCGTTTGTATTGGTTAGGTATGGATATTCTAAATTTTTCCATAAAGTTCTTCTCAAAAATTCTTCATCAAAATTTATTGAATTGTATCCAATAAAAACTGAATTTTTCCACTCCTTAAATTTATCAACTAGCTGCCTGATCATTTGATAGTGAGATAAATTAGTTTCTTTTAGCATTTTTGGAGTTGTTTTATTTACCAATAAAGCCATTGCTTCTGGGACCACTCCAGGACTTAATTTACATCTTCCCTCATATCGATCTAATTCTTGAAAGTTATCATTAACAAGCACTGCTGCAGCTTGGATAATTTGACCATAGGAAACATTGGAGGAGCATGTTTCAAAATCATAGAAAACCAAATTGGACATTAACTACTACTTATTCAATACTTTAATTTTGTCAACTTCTTCCTTAATTGTTTTTTCAACTTGCTCGGGATCTCTTATGTTTTCTAAAGTTCTCATAATTGATCTGGCATCTCTACCAAAATCATCAGTTACTTTCATAGTTTCCTCTAATTTTTTTCTAAGTCCTCTAATACCATCAAAATGTTTGGTAAATCTCGTAGTAATATTTTTTAGATCATCATGAATTTGAGTGGCATGTTTTTGAACCTTAAGTGTTTGAAAACCTAAATGATAAGCTTGTAAAATTGCACACAATGTGTTTGGTCCAGAAATAGTAATTTTATATTTAGTTCTTAATTCTTCCATCAACAAATCTTTGGTTTTGGGATCTCTATAGCTAGCAAGTTCTGCATATAAACCTTCTGTTGGAGCATAAATAATTGCAAAATCAGTAGTCTTAGGAGGCATAATATATTTTTCTGAAACTTTTTTTGCTTTAGCTCTAAATCCTGCCGCCAAATCATTTCTTGCCTCGGTTAAAGCATTTTTATCTTTTGACTGATAAGCTTCGTCAATCGCTTTATACTTTTCAATTGGCCAATGACTATCTATTGGACAAAGAACATTATTTTGTAATTTCACAGCAAATTCCACAACATCACGCGTTTCATCAGGTTTCATTTTAACGTTCGCAATATATTGGCTGGCTGGTAACAAGTCTTTTAACAAAGCCGCCAATGAAAACTCTGCTAAACCTCCATATTGTTTAACTCCAGCTAAAATTCTGGCAAAACTATCCTGACTTTTGTTTATCGCTTCAACCTGACGATTAAAAGCACCTACTTTCTCGTCAACTTTAGTGAGTGCCTGTGTCATATCACGAGTAACATCTTTTGATAAAGTATTAAAAGATGTGGACATTGTATTTATAGAATTAGTTAACGAATCTTTTAATCTATCTAATTCATCATTTTTATTTTTATCATCTTTATATTTATTTTGATTTATTAAAAGATAAACAACCAAAATAAGTAAAAGCAAAACAACGTATAGAATCAAATCTTGCATACTAATAATAGATATTCCTGATTCTGCTTAATGTAAACAGAGAAACAATATTAGCTTTCTTTTTTCTGTCTTTCTCGATCAATATGTGAAGTCATTGTATCAACTAAATAATCGGAATAAGCGAATATTTCTTTTGTTTCAAAAGATTTGGTTTCATGTTTTTCTGGATTAGCTTTATTTTCAACCACAATTTTTCCTTTTTTTGCATCAGAATCTTCTAAATAAATTAAAATCAACCAATCTTCATCTGGACTATCATCATATCTAATAAAACATTCATTAGACTCATATCTTCGATCTATAACTCTAAGAATACTTTTATGCTTTGGTATATATTTTTTGTTTAGCTGAAAAATTAAAGAATTAGCTGAGCGATAAAAAGATTCTAGAACTAGCTCAATAGTTTGTCTGTGTTCTGCATACTCTTTTTCTTTCTGAAGTAAATCTTCTTTAGTATCTGCATCTGAAATTTCTACTCCTAGAGATTCCACTCGTTCTCTAATTTTTTGCTCTCTAATTAGACGATATTTTTCTTTGATTTTTTCAAGTCTTTCCTCTACCTGCTTGTAGTCTTCTCGTTCTTCTTTTAATGCTAGCTTTTCTAAATTTTTTATTTCTTCTAATTCCCTTTTTCTAAAAGACTCAATCTTCCTTTCAAGTTTAATTTCTTCAAGAAATCTTTTTCTTTTTTGAGCTTGCTCTTTTCTAAGTATTGCTTGTTCGCCTCTTAAAAACCTCTTTAAATCTAACTCTCGCTCTTTAGCAAATCTTTCTTCCTCGCGCACTTGTTGCTTTTTAGCTTCATAACGTAGGCGCCTTTCCTCTTTAATTAGTCTTTCTTTTTCCAATTTTTCTAAAGCAATTTTCTTCAGTCTTTCAATTTTTCTTTTTTCTCTAAAATTTTCATATGCTATAAAAATTGGCTGTAGCATAAAGTCGACAAATCTCTGAAAAGTTAACTTTCTCAATAAGGCAATCTTTTTGGTTGGCAGTTGTACTTTGGGTATTTTAAATCTAATTTTTCCTAATCTGGGTCTCTTTTTTTTTGTCTTTATTCTCTTTGTCTTTATTCTTTTTCTCTTCTTTTTAATCCTTGTTTTTTTAGGTCTTTTTTTAAACCCAAATTTTCTTACTTTTAATTTTTTTTTTTTAGATTTTTTCTTTTTTTTTTTCATGAAATCAAGAAAACTACATTAACAATTAGTTAATTATAAATATAGTCTCTTGTTCTAGCGGGAACTGACTTGAAATCTTTAACTGTTTCTATTTGATAAACCAAAAGATCAGACCATTTAAATGCCGCACTACAACTTGAGAGATAAAAATCCCACATCCTAACAAAATTATTACCGTAAGATTTTTTTGCTTTATTAATATTTTGCAAGAACCTTTTTCTCCATTGATCAAGCGTCAAATTGTAGTGATCTATTAAGCTTTCCCAGCCGGATATGATTAAGCCACTCTTTTCTATAGCTTTAGTAATTTGACTAGCCGTAGGTACTTTTCCCCCATTAAAAATATATTTATTTATAAAAGGATTTGTGGGGCTCGGCGGATTGGTAGAAGCGATTGTATGAGTTAAGCAAATAGAATCACTATTATCTTTAAGCAAATCATTAATCTTATTAAAAAAAGTTTTATAAAATTTGGGAGAAACATGTTCAAAAAATCCGACATTAACAATACGGTCCCATTTACCTTTTGCTTCCCTGTAATCACACAATTCATAGTTCACTAAATTATCTAACTTGGTTTCTCTTGCTTTCTTTTTACAATAATCAATTTGATTGGAAGAAAGACTAATGCCAAGAACTTCACATCCTGCTTCTTTAGCAATATACCTGCTTAGACCTCCCCAGCCACAACCTATATCTAAAACACGATGACCAGGTTTTAAATTTAATTTTTTAACAATGTGTGAAAGTTTGTTAGTTTGTGCCTGTTCTAAAGTTTCGTTAGGATTTTTAAATAATGCGCAAGAATATTGTCTGTGTTCTGAATCAAGCATCCAGTCATAGAGATCTTCTCCACGATTATAATGCATTTCAGCATTACGTTTTGAAACATTTTTTAAATTATATTGAGTTAAAAAATTAAACCCATAAGTAAAGTTATTTATAATAGTAGAATAAATATTTATTTTCCCCCTACCAAGATTCTTGAGCGCTAAGTTTAAAAAGTCATGAATTGTACCATTTTCTATTTCTATATTGCTTTTAGAATACTCTTCACCTAAATAAAGTTCTGGGTACAGTAACAGCTTCCAATCCAAATCTTTTTTTAATAGTTTAAGGGTTAAAGGTTTTTCCTTATTAGAAATTTCACCACAGATATACTTTTGTCCCCGAGAATCTACCAGTACAATTCCTTCCGTTTTAAACAATTTTGATAAGAATCTAGCAAGCATCATAATTTAAGCAGCAATATTTTTTTCTGGATAAAAATCTAATTTTTTTAGTTCTGACATTAATTTTTTTTCATCTTTTTGTGAAAGCAAACCTAATGGTGGTAAAATCACTTTATATTTATTATCTTCAAAAGAAAGAAAGCTGTGAAGACCTGAAATTAAATTAGTTTTATCAAAAACTTCTCTAACTGCACAAAGCCTTTCATTAATTGTTTGTTTTTTATTATTAAAATAATCATCAAAAACTCTCCTTGCAAGTGGTGCGGTAACATTACAAATTGCTGAAATTATCCCGCTGCAACCTAACTTTAAACCCTTTAAAAGTTTAGTTTCTGATCCTGGAAAAATCATAAAGTTTGGAATTTTAAGTTTTTCATATAAATTATATGAACTATCTTTAATCCCAACCATTTGTTGAGGAAAATCATTCACGAGTTTTTCTACAATTTTTATACTAAATTTATAACCACTAAGTTTTTCAAAGTTGTATAAAATTATTTTACTTTCAGGAACTTTCTGAACAATGTTTGCATAATAAGAATATACTCCTTCATCAGAATATTTATAATAAGCAGGAGGCATCAAAAGAAATTTGTCTATTCCGTTTTCTAAAGAATGTTTCATTAAATTTATATTTTCAATTAATGAATTGCTGCCTGTACCAACAATAAAGTTATCAATAAATTTATTACCATTTATTTTATCAAGTAATTTTTTTTTTGATGACAAATCTATATATTGTGCAAATCCAGTGCTTCCCAGCAAACACACGCCGTGCGCTCCATTTTTTATGACCTTTTCTGCATGTTTAATTGTAGAATCGACATCAAGCATGAAATCTTCTTTGAAAATGCTTAATGAAGCTGCATAGATTCCCTTTTTTATAGACATATTTTCACCAATTTATTTGTTAGAAATTATATAAAATACAAAATATGAGTAAAGTACTCGTAATAATAAAAAGCATGGGAATCGGGGATTTATGTATCTTAATTTCCAATATACACGCAATTAGCAAAAAAAATGGCTATCCCATAACTGTTTTGGCTCAAAAAAACACTAGAGCCAGAGAAATATTAAAAAATGATCCTAATGTTAAAGAAGTTATAGAGTTAAACAAAAAAGAGATTAAAGGATTTTTCAATATTATAAAAATTATCAAAAGTAGAAAATTTGATCAATGTTATATTTATTCTGATAGTATAAGACTTTATTTAATTTCAAAACTTTCGAATATTAAACAAATTTTTCATTATAAATTTTTCTCAAAAAAAGGAAAAAATTTTTTTAGAACAGCAAAAAAATTTACAGAAGAAATATTAAAAATAGAAATTGATCCTCAATCAAAAATTTATTGTGATAAAAAAGATATTGAGGAAGCAATAAAGAAATATAATATAATACATGAAAAAAAAAACTATATCATTGCTCCAAGTGCATCTGGTCCTACAAAACGATGGGATATAAATAACTATATAAAACTTCTTGAAGAGCTTAGTAAAAAACATTCTTGTAAATTTTTTCTAACAGCTGGAATAAATGATGAACCGCTAATTGAAAGTATAATGAATTCCTCAGTTGGAAAAAATTGTGTATCTTTATCACAAAAAACAGTTGCAGAAATAATACCAATAATTGCATGTTGCAAATATGCAATCTGTAACGATACGGGATTTGCCCATATAGCTTCAGGACTAGGATTAAAATGTATAATTTTATTCATGGATTCTCCTCCTGCTGCTTATGGAATGTATTCAAAAAATATATCAATTATTATTCCTGAAGGTGAAAGTATTGAAAGTTGCGGACACAATACAAGAGGTAAAGATAAAATTTTGTATAGTGAAGTGCTGGCTAAATCTTTAAAATTATTTAACTAAGATCCTTTAGGACCGTTTCTTTTGCCTCGTTAACAATTTGACTTAAACGTTCTGTGTTGGCATTAGGATTAACATCAGGATGAATTTTTTTTTGTAGTGAGTTAGCAGCCTTAATAATTTCCTCTTTGGAACATCCTCTCTTTAATCCCAATATTTTATATGCTTCATCATTTGATAAATTGCCTGAGGACGAAGTTTGATTATTTTGTCCAAAATGAGAATATCTTCCTGTGCTCCGTAAATAGTTTAGTAATCTCCATATTTGCCAAATCTGGAAAGCGGTTAGACCTTTAATTTTTAATGCACTTAAGGCTAAAAAAAATAGAGGTAATGAAGCTAAAATTCTGCCTCCCAATGCAAGAATAACTGCTATCAAAATAGATAAAATAATAAGCAAATTTCTTACACTCTTAGCAATTTTTTTGCTATTGGCTTTAGCAAACCAAGATAGTAACAAAAAGGTTATGACAAAAATGATTATTCCGGTAAATATAATATTCATATAAATATTTATTAAATGAAAATACCACAATTAAAAAGAAAATTAGAAGTAAAAAAATATCATGATTTTGAGCTAAAAGACGAATTTTCATGGGTACATCAAAAAGATATTTTAGATGTGCTCAAAGATAGTAAAAAATTAAATCCTGAAGTAAGAGAATATTTAGAAAAAGAAAACGCTTATACAAAATTCCATTTAAAAGATTCGAAAAAAACTCAAAAAAAATTATTTTCAGAAATAAAAGGAAGAATAAAATTAGATGACGAATCTCTCCCTTATAGAGATAAATTTTATGACTATTGGTCAAAAACAACTAGTAAAAATGATTATTTAATAAAATTAAGAAAAAAAATAGGAGATGATAAAATAGAAGAAATTTGGAATGGCGATAAAGAAAAAGAAAGGATGAACGCAAGCTATTTTGGTGTTGGAGATTTAGAGGTAAGTCATAATGATTTACTACTTGGATATTCATTAGATCTCGATGGATCCGAATACTATACTATATATATAAGAAGAATTTCAGATAAAAAACTAGTAACAGAAAAAATTGAAAATACATCTGGAGGAATAGAGTTTAGTTTAGATAATAAATATATTTTTTACACAAAGCTCGATTCAAATCATCGTCCAAAAAAAATTTTAAGGCATAAAATTGGAACGCTACAAAAAGAAGATCGATTAATTTATGAAGAAAAAGACGAACGTTTTACTGTGGGAATGGGTGGGTTAACAACCGATGAAAAATTTTTCTTAATAAATACTTCTGATCACAGTACTGCTGAGACATATTATTTTTCAGCTGAAACTGAAAAAATAAATTTAAAACTATTCCAGAAAAGAGAGGATAAAATAAGATATTCGATAGATTCTTGGCAAAATTATTTTTATCTTCATACAAATAAAAATGCACCTGATTTTAAAATTTGTAGAAGCACACATGAAAACCCGAATGATATAAAAGAATTTATTCCAGCAAAAAATGAGGTTTTGATTGGGGGATTTGTTTTTTTAGAAGAATGGATGATTAGAGACGAAATATCCAATGCCTTACCTAAATTGTTTGTTAAAAATCTTAACGATAACAAGGAAGAAGAGTTAATATTTTCTGATGAAATAGTTTACAGCCCTGGCATATCTGAAATGCAAAAAGATAGAAAGACTAACAATCTTTATCTTAGTTATTCTTCACCGAAAACTAATGCGAGAACTTATATTTATAATCTTAAGACAAAAGAAAAAAAGCTAGTTAAAGAGCAGATAATTCCGTCCGGACATTCACCGGAAAATTATATTACTGAAAGATTGGAGTGCAGATCTCATGATGGAAGAATGATACCTTTAACTATTACCAGGCACAAAAAAACAAAATTGGATGGTTCAGCAAATGTTTTGCTTTACGGATATTCATCATATGGGACTATAAATCCAAATGTATTTTCAAGTACACGCATATCTTTAATTGATCGAGATATTATTTGGTGCACATGTGAAGCTCGTGGAAGCAGAATAAGAGGTGAAAAATGGCATGAAGAAGGAAAGATGCTAAACAAAAAAAATACCTTTGAAGATTATATATCTTCAGCAAAGTTTTTGATTGAGAAAAAATACACTCATAAAGGAGGAGTAATTGGTTATGGAGGAAGTGCCGGAGGATTGTTAATGGGAGCAGTTGTTAATGAAGCTCCAGAATTATTTTTGGGTTTTGTTATTCAAGTCGGTTTTTTAGATTCCTTAACCACTAATTTAGATCACTCACTACCATTGACTTTGGGAGAATTAACTGAATTTGGAGATGCAAAAAATAATAAGAAACATTTTGAATACATAAAATCTTATTCTCCCTATCACAATATTAAAAAAATGGATTATCCACATATGTTATTAGTAACAAACATAAAAGATGTCAGAGTGTTATTTGACGAACCTCTTAAATTCACAGCTAAATTGAGAAAATATAAAACTGATAATAATCTTTTACTTTTAAGATGCGAGTTAGAAGATGCGGGACATGGTGGTAAATCTGGAAGAGATTCCGCAATAGAAGAGATAGCTTTTGATTATAGTTTTATTTTAAAAATTACAAAAAAATTAAATAGTTAAACTTGAAATTCTAAAAAAAATACACATATAAATAATTGTAAGTTGCCGTTGTGGGGCTTACGTAAATTAACCTTGCTAAACAAAGGAGGTAAATATGACAAGTAAGGATTTATCAATCTTTAACTCTCTTAGACCTTTTAGTATAGGATTCGATGATATGTTTGATCAATTTGAATCTATGCTAGGAAATGGTGGAATGGTTCAAAGTAACTATCCTCCATACAACATTAGAAAAGCGGGAAAAGACAAATATGCTATTGAAGTAGCTGTCGCCGGCTTTAATAAAGATGATGTTGAAGTAGAGTTTGAAGACAAACTCTTAACAGTTAAAACTAAAGAAGTTAACAAAACTGTTAAAAAAGATGGCGATGAAATAATTCACAAAGGAATATCTCAAAGATCATTTTCTAGATCATTTACAATAGCAGATGATGTAAAAGTAAGTGGTGCTGAATTAAAGGATGGTCTTTTAACCATAAACTGTGAAAAAATTATCCCGGAACAAAAGAAAAAGAAACTTATTCCAATAAAATAATCTGGAACCTTACTTGCGGGAGCTTAACTTCCGCAAGTATTTAAAAACATCCCTTGCTAGTAAATCCCACAACCATTTTATTTCTATCGATCTCAAATTTTCTCTCACACGTTATAGTATATTTTTTTTTTATATAGATAAAAAATTTCGAACCGTTATCATTACGCTCAACTTTGTCTGGTTCTCCCATAACAGTTTTTAATTCCGATTCGGGTTGCTGTAAAAATTTGCTTAATTTTTCGTTTTCTTTTTTTATTGTCTCTTCTGATTTATTTTCTATGGTTTGGCATCCGCTAATTATAAAAATCAAAACAGCGATAGAAAACGTATATATAATTTTCATTCTTACAACTTAACATAGAATAACATATTTTTTATTAACAAGTATAAAATCCCAAGTTGTATTCCTGGGTATTATTCACAATATTTTATGCTATTTTCTTGTGACTTCTGATGAAAGGTCTATTAAGGTTTCTTCATTAACTTAGGAGGAAATATCTATGATGGATAAATATTTCGACTATAGAAAACACAAAACGGATTTTAAAACAGAGGTAATAGCTGGTGTTTCGACTTTCTTAACAATGGCTTACATATTGTTTTTAAATCCTGTCATACTTGCTGATGGTGGGTTTGACTTTGGCGGAGTTTTCACAGCTACAGTTTTGGCGACAGCCATTGCTTGTTTCATAGCTGCATTTTACGCTAAGACTTGGCCTGTCGGTCTAGCACCTGGAATGGGTATTAACGCATTCATAGCTTACGGAGTTTGTTTGGGTATGAACTATACTCCAGCCGAAGCTCTTGGTGCTGTATTTGTTGCTGGTGTAGTCTTCTTAATAATTTCACTAACTCCAATAAGAGCTTGGCTTATTAACTCAATTCCTAAAAGTTTAAAACTTGGAATTGGTGCTGGAATAGGTTTGTTCTTAGCAATCATTGGTTTTGAAATAATGGGATTAACTGGTGACCATCCTGTTACACTTGTAACACTTGGTGATCTAAGTAATCCATTGCTTCTTTTAGGTGCTGGTGCATTTATATCAATGATCGTAATGGAAAAAATGAAAATTAAAGGAAACATCATTATCGGAATCATTGCCTTTAGTATTATCGCTTGGGTAACTGGTTTAGGAAAATTTAATGGTGTTGTTTCCGCTCCACCTCCAATGACTCACTTATTTGCATTTGATTTAGGTGCTGCACTTTCGGCTTCAATGGTAACAGTAATTTTTACTCTGTTTTTCATTGACTTTTTTGATACTGCAGGAACTTTAACTAGCGTTGCAAATGTTTCGGGCAAAATTGGAAAAGACGGAAAAATCCAAGATATCGACAAAGCTATGCTTTCAGACAGTGTATCAACTGTTGCAGGTTCGTTATTAGGAACAAGTACAGTTACTACATATGTAGAATCTGCTGCTGGTGTAAAAGCTGGTGGAAGAACGGGAATGACTTCTCTTGTAATAGGACTTTTATTCTTGGCGTGTATATTCTTAGCGCCATTAGCAACGAGTCTTCCAAAAGAAATCGACGGAGCTGCATTGATTTACATTGCAACTCTTTTCGTTCGTAACATAGTAGATATTGAATGGGATGATATTGCTGAGTCGGGACCTGCTGTCCTTGCAATGATAGCAATGCCATTTACTTATTCAATTTCTCATGGAATAGCTTTAGCATTTATTTCTTATGCAGCGATTAAAATCTGTACAGGAAAAACAAATGTTAGCCCTGCGATTTGGGTAATAGCAATAGCGAGCGTAATAAGCTTCGTTGTAGCTTAGAAAATTAAAATTATTATAGAAAGGGCCGGATTTATTCTGGCCCTTTTTTATTTAGAGTGTTTCTTCTTTATATCTTCGATTCTTATTTCTTCGTAATGTTCAAATGGTTGGACTATCCAAGGATTATCTTTTAGTTTAACAGCACAATAATCTGGATCAAAAGTTGATTTATTTTTTTTCCATAATGTAGCTGTTTTTATGTCCTCAATTTTATTCTTTATTGGTTCATAATTTTTTAACCAATTAACACTCTTATTTAGAGTTATTCCAGTATCAGAAAGATCATCACATAAAAGTATTTTACCACCCATATTTTTTGCAATCGAACTCATCTCACGGGAAAATACTATATCCCCTTGTTCATCCTCAACGCCTTTACCGCTATATGATTCTACTGCAAGATAAGCACACTTTAATTTAAAAACTCTGCTTAATAAATCTATCATGGGAGCTCCACCACGCATTATTCCAACAAGCAGAGTAGGTTTATATCCACTATCATGGACCATGATAGC
>CACLHE010000018.1 GCA_902606665.1 uncultured Pelagibacteraceae bacterium | reverse complement strand
AAATATCATGCCAAATTCACTATCCCTACAGCTTGAATAAATTAAGACCTTTTATAAATAAAATTAAAAAGGGCAAATTGAAAAATTCTGAACGATGGGCAAAGGAGTGTTTAAGTTTACCAATGCATCCTAACTTATCTATAAATGACGCAAAAATGGTGGTAAATTCTATCAAGATGTATTTTAAGGTATTATAAAAATGCATTCTGTTATTTTGAAAAACGATGCAGTAGGGGACTTAGTACATAGTTTGCCTGCAATTGATAACGTTATTTCAGCGAAAAGTAACAAAAAGATCACTATATTTTTATCTGAACGTAGTAAAAAATTTAATTTTTTGATCGAAGCGCAAAATGTTGAAATAAAAGTAATAAATTATAATTTAACAATATTTCATAAAATTAATTTATTTTTCTATTTAATTAAAAATAGTGTTGATAATGTTTATATTCTTTCACCAAAAAATTTTTATTTTTATCTACCGCTATTTTTCAGAAAAATAAAATTTTATGCTCTATGTGTAAATGATATTAATAATTATAAACGACCAAATTCTTTCTTGAGAAAATTTTTATTTAAATATGTAATTAATGAAAGGCAAAAATCATTTAAGAGAGATTCGACTAAATCACTGCAAAATAAATTAACTTCTAATGGAACAGTCAATGCTGTTAATAAAAACTACGATATATTTTTAAAAAAAACGGGTTACCTATCAAAATACTTGCCTGATTACTATTTATATTTTCATTTTAAAAAAAAAAGGTTCGAGGCATTAAATTGGAAATTAAAAGAATTCAGCCTTTTGCTGAATGAGTTTAATAAATACTATCAAAATGTTGTATTCACAAAAGACAACATTATTGATGAAAATAATTCTATCTTTAAAGATATTTTTAATTCATATGATTTTAAGACTGACACTTTTATAAATAAGAATAAAAATATTATTTTTCTAGATGGTATAGAAGGTCGTGATCTTTTTAATGTTATAGGTCATTCAAACAAAGTAGTAGCTTTTCACGGTATGATGACTAATTTAGCTTCATTAATTAAAAAGCCTGTCCTGGATCTTTTTCATATAGATGTGCTAGCAGAAAACATGGACTGGGAATCCTACAGAAAAACTAGAAACTTTTTTTACGAGTTTAAGCCGGCTTATAAAACTTATGATTTTGTAATTCCTAAAAAAGACTTTAAGAAGACTTTAAAAAAAATGAAATTTTCCCTTAAGGTTAATAATTAAATTATTTATTAGATCTTTATTTTATTTAAAGCATTATTTTTAAATAAGTTTGCTTCTTGTATATATCTTCTTACCATTTGTGTAGTTTTGTGACCTGTCATCGCCATTATATCGCGCTCCTCTGCGCCAAGCTCAGCAGCAGAAGTTGCAAAGCCAGACCTTAAACTGTGTCCAGAATATTTATTTGGATCCAATCCTGCAATAGATGTGTATTTTTTTATGCACAAAGCTACATTTTTATCTGACATATCAAAAATCTTTCCTGATTTAATTTTGGATTTTTCAAGCCAATTCTTCAATGCTATTACTGGACAATATTCTGAATTAGAAAAGTAGGGAATACCTTTTGTCATTCCTTCCCCAGATTGATCAGTTTTAGACCTTTTTATAAATATTTTTACTCCCTCTATAACGAAATCTATATCTTCAAATAGAATTCCTACAAGCTCAGATCTTCTAAAGCCGCCGGCAAAACCAATTAGTATTAAAGCTTTATTTTTAGTTTTTCTCTTTTCATTTTTATCTTTATCAATAACATCAATAATTGATTTTAAATCATTGATTAATATTGGTTTTTTTGCCTTTTGATAGCTTCCTTTGGCTCGTTTTATTCCCATTAAATTTTCAGTGATCATTGGATGTTTTGTATCTATGTAATGACCTGAGAGTCTATGAATAACGCTTATAGAGGCTATTCTACGTTTTAAAGTGCTAAATTTTGATGTTTGGGACAAGTGGGTTAGGTAAAGACTTATAATTTTTGGTTCTGATGGCATGGATTTAAAACCATGCTTACTACAAAAGGCTGCGAAATCCTTATAATCAGCTTTATAAGCTCTTAGTGTGTTTGAAGCCTTAGAACTCTTTAAGTTCTTCAAAGTTTCTAATTCTAAGCTTTTTACATCTGTTACTAAATCATTCATATTTTTCCGATAACCATTAATTATCGGAAATTAATAATAGAGTAATTTGAAGATGTCAAGTAATGAATTATAGTACCTTGAATTATGTTTGCTAATAGAAAACGAGTTATATTAGACAGAGGTCCAAGTTGGCCAGATTATAAAGCTGCTGAGCCTTTTGTAATACGCTATTACCCCCTTTTCAGACGTAGACCTAAGTGGTTTCCGTTCAATATTTTTATCCATAAGCTTCTAAAGAGCGATTTAGGGGACTTACACGACCATTATTGGTCATATGTTACCATAATACTTAAGGGAGGCTATTGGGAAACGACTGAAAAGGGTACTTTTTGGAGAAAACCAGGGTATATTGGGTTTAAAAGGTACAGCAGTCGACATAGTCTTAAGATACCTGAAGGAAAGTGCGCTTGGACCTTATTGTTTGTGGGACCTAAAAGGATGTCTAAATTACACTCTAAATACTCAAAAAACCTTTAGTTTTGGCCATTTTTTTGATCTTTTTACCATTATTTTTTAAATCCTCCATATTCGCCCTTCAGTTGTAGCCTTTGGCCTTAAATTCTTAAATACACCCCTTCTATGGCCGTTTAATCGCTATATTCCAATACTGCAACCCTTGTAAAACTCGCCTTTTTTAAATTCATTTTTAGCCTAATTTTCCTTAATTATTTAGCTGTTTTAGGGGCTAATTTTACTTCTTATTACTAAAAGATATGTCTCTACTTCATGGTCCTTAAATAACTCGCGTTTTTCTTAGCTTATTTAATGATATTTTTTATATAAGAACTAATATTATAATATACTTTAAGTATTATACTTAACTTATTGTTTTTATTACATATTTTATTATAATTAAAGTAATACTTTAATATAAAACTACTTAACTAAGTCCCCAGATCTCTCTCTGAATGATATGTAAATACCAGAACATATAATTATCGTTAAACCCAACCAAGTCCAGTAATGAGGAAAGTCTCCAAAGAAATAATAACCTAGCATAATATTTGTAACGATTTCGAAATAACCAAATGGTGCAAGTTTTGATGCGTCAGCATATTTTAGAGAAAGAATTAAAAATAAATGACCAAGGCAAGCAAAGATACCCATCAAAGCAAGAAGAGACCATTGATTAAAAGATGGATTAACCCAAACTACAGGAACTATGAAAGAACCAAATATGACCCCTACTACACCAGTTAATAATAAAGTTAATAAAGGACTATCTGATGTATGAAGTTTACGAGTAATAACAAGATAAATACCGTAGAAAAAACCTGTTCCTAGTGCAGCTATACTTGCTAAATTAAATTCTATAAATCCAGGTCTAATTACAATTAAGCTTCCTATAAAACCAATTATTACTGCAGACCATCTCCTAAAGCCTACTTTTTCGCCTAAAAAAATAGGAGATAAAGCTGTGGTAATTAGAGGAGCTACAAAGGCAAGGGTTAAAGCTTTTGCCATTGAAATTATAGAAATAGAGTAAAAAAATAATACATTGGCGCAAAATAAAGTTAATCCCCTAAAAAATTGCAACTTTGGTTGAGTGCTCATTATTAAATTTTTTCTAAAGAAAAAAAACATAAAAGGTAAGGTAAAAAAAACTGTAAAGAAATATCTAGCCCATGTAATTTGAAAAAAAGATAATTCAGCACTTAAATACTTAGCTATAGTGTCCATGAACGGTAATATAGCCCATGCTAATAGATTGTAAGAAATAGCTTTCACAACTAATTAAAGTATTTTAGAGCTATAAATACTACAACAATTAAAGTGAAAAAAGACATGAAAGTAGACAGAGCTACAGTACTTGCAATGCTATTAGATATTTTTTTAGTTGAATAAATTTCACTAATTAGAAAAGTAAGTACCGCTGATGGCATAGAAGCTTGAATAAACATTACTCCAGCTTCAATACCAGAAAGATTGAAGAATTTAACAAAAGCTAAACCAATGATAGGACCTATAATAACTCGAATAAATGAATAAATAAATGTTTCCTTAAATGCAAAGACTTTAAGTTTAGATAACGCAACGCCAAGAGACATTAAAACTAAAAAGATAGTAGAATAACCAATTAAGAAAGTTGTATTCTCTAAAAATTTTGGTGCAGGGATTTTATAATACACAAATACTAATGAAACTAACAGAGCGTATACAGGAGTACATTTTAATAAAGGTTTTATAGAAAATTTCTTACTTGATAGTAAAATATTTAAACTAAAGTGAAAAACTAATATCATGGCTGTAATTGCTGTAGCTATGGCCAGACCAATTTTTCCATATGCAAATAAACATAGAGGCATACCCATATTTCCAGTGTTTGGTAAAATTAATGGAGGTAATAACCTATAGATATCCTTGTTTAATATTTTTAAAATTATTAGTCCGATAATTGAAAAAATCAAAACATACAGGGTAATGTAATATGAAAATCTTAAAAATAGCTCAATACTTATGTTCGTAGTGGTTAATGAATAGAATATTATAGCTGGTAAACCAAAATTTCCTGCAAAAGTGGTAATAAATTTAGTGTTAAATTTAGGATCCTTTTTGCCATACCAATATCCAATTCCTATTGTCAAAAATACAGGAAAAAGAACCTCAAAAAGCTTACCTATAAGATCCATTTTAAGATCTCACTATATCTGGAGTTGGTTTTTTAGGATTTTTATATCCGATAGCCTTTTCAAATTCACTTAAACGTTTATATATAGATCTCAGTTCAGTTATTCTTGTCCAGTTTTGCATAAACAATGAAAAACTACCTTGAACTTCTCTAAAGGCACTTGATGTTTGAATTAATATTCCTAAAGTCATAGCGCCAGTGAATAACCCGGGGCCCATGATAATATAAGGAACAATAATCATTGATTGGTTATACATAATTAACCATAGGTCAAAATAACCATAATGAAGAAATAAACGGTGATAATTAAATTTAATTCCAGCAAATAATTCTAATACTGTTGGAGGTTTTGCGTATTCTACCCTATCGTCCTCTCCATAAACTAGCTCTTTTCGAAATGCTGCTTCTACTACTTGGTTGTTGTATTCAAGCCCAGGAAGTTTAATTCCAACCAGCCAGCTAATTAAGACACCACCTAAACTAGCAATTAATGAAACATATACTAGTGAACCAGATATATCTTTTAGCCATGGCAGGATAACATTTGAAGAAAGACCGTATAAAATTGGCACGAAAGCAATTAAAAGCATTATTGCCCGTATAATTTGCAAACCTATACTTTCAACAATTTTGGCAAAATTCATACAGTCCTCCTGTATTCTTTGGGAGGCGCCTTCTACCTTCGCATCAATTTCTTTCCAATATGGCATATAAGCAAATGTAATAGCTTCACGCCACCTGAAAGCATATAATCTGGTGAAGTAATTTGTAATCGTATAAATTATTACATATGGAATAGCTAATTTTAAAAAGAGAAAAATTCCATCATAAAAATCGGCAACATCACTTTCTGTAGCTTTCTGAAGTAAATCATAAAATCCCTTGTACCATTCGTTAATTTTTACATCTATCCAGGTTTGAGCGAGTAAGGAACCTATTATAAAAACAAATCCACCCCAAGCCCACAAACTCCATTTTCTTGAAAAATAAAAACTTTTAATCATTTAACTACTTTTTTAAAAAATTATCAGAATAAGATTTTTTTATAATCTTTCTTTTTTGGGGTTCAATAACATAATAATCTATATTGTTTTCTTTAGCATAATCAATTGCACGGTCTTTAGAAGAAAATTCTAACTTTACCTCTGACATTGTATCTCTTGAAGTTTCCCAACCTGTAAGAGGATTTATCCCTGTATTAAGTGTCTCAAATTCTAACAACCAATTTTTTGTATTTCTATTTCCTGATTGCATAGCAGTTTTTGTAGGTTTGTAAATTTTTGCTTTTCTCATATTAAATAATGGTCGGGGCGGCAGGATTTGAACCTGCGACCCTCTGGTCCCAAACCAGATGCGCTACCAGGCTGCGCTACGCCCCGAACTAATTAGTTTTAATTTAATTTAAAATTGATTTCAAACTTAAATTCATATATTCGACTAACACATCCGATACCACTTCAGATCCTTTCTCGCTAAAATGACAATCGTCAGTTAAATATTGTGTATTAGGTTCAATTTTATTACTTAGAGTGACAAAATTTAATTTATTCTTCATAATTATATTTTTTAGCCAGTTATTATAAGTAGTGCTTATATGTATTAGATCTTTTAAGGTTAATGTGTAGTTCTGATTAGGTGGTGTCATCCATAATCGTTTTATCAACTGCTCTGAAGCATTTTCGTTATAAGCGGTAGGCTGTTCTAAAAAAATGCAAGCAAAATTATTTTTATTACATTCTTTTATAATCAGATTGATCCAATGATGATAATCGTCAGAAACTTTATCTGGTCTAAATTCTTTAGTGTATTCTCTTTTATTCAATGAATTAATTTGTGGTAAGAGATACGTCTCAGTATCAGTTTCAGCATTAATTGTAATAAATGGTTTTTCTTTATTTTTAATAATCTTTCTATGTATTTGCTTTGCTACATTTCTATAAATCTTTGCTAACAAAGACTTTTTAAAATCATATTTTATTTCAAAATTTGGTATTAAATATTTTAATTCACTTTTGACAATATGATAATTCCAATCATTTATTCCAGTCATGAATATGACAAGATTAGGTTTATATTTTTTTATCCTTTTTAAAGTAATGTAATGGTGTTCAGTCCTGAGCCCGGCCATACCAGCATTAATGACCTCGACATCTTTTTTATTTTTCTTCTCAAGTTTTGATCCTAATAAACTTGACCAAGTTTTTTGGTCATCAGTTGTACCCTCTTCTGTTGTGCTGCCACCAATTGTGAATATCCGTAGAGTTTTTTTATTTTTATATTCATAATTAATTTTTTTATTAGTTCTAAATCCCTTTTCATCAGACGATATAAAGTGTGTTCCTGAGAACATGCCTTTAAAAAAATCACCCTCATATTTTTTTGTAATACTATAATTTGGTTGTCTAGTAGGCACATCAAATGTTAATAAATGAAAAATTGGTGTTAATAATAAATTAAGAATAATTAAAATAAAAAGATTATAAAATATTATTAATTTAATTCCTTTTTTATTGAAATATAAAAAGCTCCAAACAACGAATTGCATTAACAAAAAAATTATAATAACTTCTATACTTTTATCGTTGATTAAATGAATTCTGAAACTTAAATATACTAAAATGCTTAGGGTGGCGCAAAAGACTAACTTTATAAAAAAAAACCTTTTTCTGATAAAATTTAACATATTCACAATTGTTTTTTATAAATAAGACAAATAATAATAACTTTCAATCTGATAGATATTTTTATCATATCAAATTTATTTGAACTATGTTTTAAATATATAATGGCTAAAGTAATTAAAATTGGAATCGTCCCATATAAAGGAGGTAAAATTAACGGCGTAAACTCCATAGAAGTTATTAAAGGAAAGGGTATTGTTGGAGATAGAACCTTTAAAGAAAATAATCACATAAAAAGTCAAATCACACTTATAGAAATAGAAAATATTAATGACTATAACAAAATAGCAAAAACAAATATCTCGTCTATCGATTTTAGAAGAAATATTGTTACAGAAAATATTAAACTCAATGATTTGGTAGGTTGTGAATTTTATATAGGAAAAATTGAAATAAAGGCCCACGACTTGTGTAGACCATGCAGATATTTGCAAAATTCATTGAAACAAAGAAATTTAGTCAAAGAATTTTTATTAAAAGGTGGTTTACGCTGCGAAATTTTATCTAGTGGTAAAATTAATGTCGGTGATATAATAAGACAAAAATGATTAGTTATATTACGGCACCGTTTAAATGGTTTTTCAATTTAGAAGCAGCAAGTGGTCTAGTTTTGTTAATAGCTGCAATAGTTGCACTAATATTAAGTAATACAAATCTTAGTGATCTTTATTTTGGAATATTAAATACCCACTTCTTGCTAGGCACAGAAAATTTTGGTTTAGATCTTAGTATATTGCATTGGATTAATGATGCTCTGATGGCTATTTTTTTCTTTGTAGTAACATTAGAAATCAAGAGAGAGTTCATACACGGAGAACTATCAAAACCTAAGCGAGCTCTTTTACCAATCATAGGTGCTGTTGGGGGAATGGCTGTGCCAGCTCTAATTTATATAATCATAAATTTTGAAACCGGCTATACACTAAAAGGTTGGGCCATACCTTCTGCCACAGATATAGCTTTTTCAATTGGTGTTTTGTCCCTACTCGGTTCGAGAGTACCTATTTCATTAAAGGTTTTTTTAGTTGCTCTTGCAATTATTGATGATTTAGGAGCTATAATAATTATCGCTTTTTTCTACTCTAGTGAACTTCAATATAATTTTTTATTGTTAATGGTAATATCATTTGTTTCTCTACTTTTACTAAATAAATTTAATGTGAGAAAGTTTTCACCATATTTATTTATTGGTGTTTTATTATGGTACTTTACTCATGGATCAGGAATACATTCTACTATTTCCGGAGTTTTGTTAGCTACGTCAATTCCTCATAGGAAAAATGAAAAGGACTTTTCGTTACTACTAAAGCTTGAACATATGTTATCACCTTATGTTGCTTTTGGTATAATGCCATTATTTGCTTTAGCAAATGCCGGAGTAGTTTTAACCGGTGTTTCTTTTAATTCACTTCTATCACCTGTCCCATTTGGGATTCTGTGTGGTTTATTTTTTGGAAAACAGATAGGAGTATTTTTATTTTCATTTATATCTGTGAAACTAAAAATTGCTGAAATGCCTTCTAATTCAAATTGGCTTAAGTTTTATGGGGTTGGAATTCTTACTGGAATAGGTTTTACAATGAGTCTATTTGTTGGAAATTTAGCTTTCGTTGATTATGCAAATGAAATGGATGGAGTAAAAATCGGTGTATTAGCTGGATCTTTCCTTTCAGCTTTGGTTGGTTATTTTTTATTATTAGTTGCGACTAAAAGAAATATTGAATGATTTGTTAGTTACGACTAAAAGAAATATTGAATGATAAAGAAAATAAATTTATACATTTTATTATTACTAATATCAATTATGGTGTCTACTGTGAATGCAGATCAAAAAAAAATAGCTTATGATTTTAAATTTAAAGATCTGGATGGTAGCATTTTAGACCTTGCGGAATACAAAGGTAAAATAATTGTCGTTGTAAATGTTGCAAGTCAGTGTGGTTTTACAAATCAATATGAAGATATGCAAAATGTATGGGAAAAATATCAGTCTAAAGGAATAATAATGCTAGGTGTTCCATCTAACGACTTTGGTCAACAAGAACCGGGATCTAGTATAGAAATTAAAAATTTTTGTGAAGCAAAATTTGGAATCTCATTTCCAATGACAGAGAAAGTTCAGGTAAAAGGTACAGAAGCTCACCCTTTTTATATATGGGCCCGTGAAACTTATGGAAAAGCAGCTATTCCTAAATGGAATTTCCACAAAATAATCATAAATAAAGATGGTAAAATAGCTGAAACTTTTTCATCTATAACTAAACCTACATCAAAAAAATTTATAAAAGTTATTGAGAAATTAATTTAATTAATTTGCTTCTAGATACTTAATTTCAACCCATCATATGCGGGCACAACACCTGTGGGGAGTTTTTTATACAAACTTCTATAATCTAAATCGTGAGAAAGATTGGTAAGTATAGTTTTATTAGGCTTTAGATGGTTATGTACATAAATAGCTTCTCTTAAGTTAAAATGACTTGGATGTTTGTCGTATTTTAAACAATCTATAACTAAATACTTTAAATTCTTAAGACTTTTTAATCTTATTATTGATAAATCATTACAATCGCTTATGTAAGCAGTTTTTTCAAAAATATATCCAAGACTATTTGTTTTTCCATGGGTAACACTTATGGAATTGAAAAATATCTTCTCATTACCTAAGCCAAGTGAAAAATTTGAATTTACTATATTAGCTTTAGCAATAGCTGGATATGAGTTAATAGTTTTAAACAAATAGTCCTGTCTTCTTTTCAAATTTTTAATTGTAATTGGGTCGCCATAAACATTAATTTTTTTTTTATTCTTCCAAAAAAAGGGTCTTAATTCAAAAAGGCCATTTGTTTGATCGGCATGCTCGTGTGTATAAATAACAGACGAAATATTTTGTATTTTGTTAGAAATTAATTGCTGTCTTAAATCAGGAGAAGTATCTATTAAAACTGAATTATTACCTTTAATGACTATTGCAGAACAGCGAGTTCTATAATTTTTTTTTTCATTTCTATTACATTTACCCCAAGATCCATCTATTCTCGGAATACCAACTGAACTACCACAACCCAAAATAATTAATTTTTTTTTCATTTTATGTTAAAGCAAAAAGTTTTTTAAAATTCTCTGTAGTTTTATTAATAACATCTTTTTTGTTAACTCCCATAATTGAAGATATTTTTTCAATTGTATGAATTATATATGAAGGTTCATTTACTTTTCCTCTATATGGATCAGGTGCTAAATATGGTGAATCTGTTTCTAATAGTAGTTTGTTGAGTGGAATGTATGAAACAGTGTTTGAAAGCTCAGTTGAATTTTTAAAAGTAATAATACCACTTATCGATATATAACAACCAATATCAATTAATTTTTTAGCAAACTCCTTCGATCCGGTAAAACAATGAATCAAAACTTTTAAATTGGATTTTTTCATTTCATTAATTAAGATATTATAGGTATCATCTTCAGCGTTTCTCGAATGTACTATCACTGGTATATCAAGATTTTTTGCAGCTGATATATGTTCTTCAAAAGATTTTTGCTGAATTATTTTATCACTATGATTATAATAATAATCTAAACCAGTTTCACCAATTCCAATTACTTTTTTATTTTCTTCTTTTATCTTTGATATGAAAAATTTATCTATACTGGTATGTTTTTTAGTTTCGTGCGGATGTATTCCAAACGTACCATAGATATTCTTATACTTTTTAATGATTAATTTAATTTTTTCAAAACTTTCTAAGGTCGTGCAAATCGTAAGCATTAACTTTACTTGATTTGTAGATGCTCTATACACAACATCATCTAATTGATTATAAAGATTTGAGTAGTCTAAATGACAATGCGAATCGACAATCATTTAATTTATTTTCTTAAATAAAATATTTAAATCTCCTAAATTAACTGCATTCGAAAGAATTTTTTTACCATCAAGAAATGACAAATCAATAAACTTTTTATCTATATTTAAAGATTTAAGAACTTTCTCTGTAGAGGTTGGTATAACAGGATGCAATAAAATGGAGATTTTTGCAATTTGTTCCAATGACAAATGTAAAATATTATTCATTTTTTCTTTGTTACTTTTTTTTAACTTCCATGGCTCCTCATCATTAACGAATTTATTAGTAAGAAAACTAATTTCAATAACTGATTTCATATAATTATTTAAATCTTGGTCGTTCATTAAAACTCTTAAATTCTTAGTTAAAGCATTTGTATCAGAAATTAGTTTTTTTTCACTGTCAGATATGTTTGTGGATTTTATAACTTTATTTTCACAATTATTTTTAATAAATGAAAAAATTCTCTGACATAAATTTCCATAATTGTTAGCTAAATCACTATTTATGCAATTTTCTAAATTTTTTAATGAAATGCTCCCATCCTTCCCGTGTGGCACTTCTTTCATTAAATAATATCTTAATTGGTCAATACCGTACTTTTCAATTATTTCTAAAGGATTTAAAATATTTCCTTTAGATTTGGACATCTTTTCATCACCAGATAGTATCCATCCATGACTAAACACTCTTAAAGGAGGTTTAATTTTGGCAGCCAATAAAAATGCAGGCCAATATATAGTATGAAATCTTAAAATATCTTTTCCGATTACATGAAGACTCGCTGGCCAAAATTTTTTATATAAACTATCACTTAAATTTGGATAATTTAAAGCACTTAAATAATTAGTTAGAGCGTCTAACCAAACATAAATAACATGTTTATCATTACCCGGTACTTTAATCCCCCATGTAAATGATGTTCTGCTTACAGATAAATCTTTAAGCCCATTTTTAACAAAGTTTATAACTTCATTTTTTCTTGTAGCGGGAAGTATAAACTTTTTATTTTTATCATAAAATTCTAACAATTTATTTTCCCAAGATGATAGCTTAAAAAAGAATGAATCCTCTTCAACCCATTCTACTTGCGAACCAGAAAAAGTAGAAAATTTTTTTCCATTTTTTTCTACTATCTCGTCTGAATTATAATATGCTTCATCAGAAACAGAATACCATCCCTTATATTTTGATAAATAAATATCACCTGAATCTATTAATTTGTTCCATAAATCGTTTACTGATTTATGATGCCTAACTTCTGTAGTTCTAATAAAATCATCATTAGATAAATTTAAATTTTTTGTTAAATCACGAAAAATCTTTGAAATATTATTACAATATTTAAGCGGGTCTAGTTTATTTTTTTCAGCTGCTTTCTGAATCTTTAGTCCATGCTCATCAGTGCCAGTTAAAAAATGAACATTATAATTATCAATACGTTTAAATCTTGCAAAAACATCAGCTAGTATACTTGAATAGGCATGTCCCATATGTGGATTGCCAGATGGATAGTAAATTGGTGTGGTAATATAAAAATTATTTTGACTCATTTGTAAGCGTTTGTTTTATAGTTATTAAAAGATTTTTTTTATCTAAATTAAATTTTTTAGTTTTATTAATTAAATTTAGTATCTTGTGCCTTTTCATTGAATAAAATTCTAGATTGTTTTCGTTGCTAGAGAGTAACTCGTTGTAATAAAGTTCAATTAATATAGATAAAAAAGAAAATACTTCTGGGTTTTTTTTTTGATTGTATTTATCTATTAAGTAAAAGATACATGAAAGCTTATCATTAGAGATATCAATATTAGTAGAATCTAGAATAGATAAATATCTTAATATATTTCCCGGGCTATCAAATAACAAAGATTCGTCTATTTTGTACATATCAAAATTATCAAAATATTCACATGCTAATTTTTCTAAAATAGATTTTTTTTCAATTATAGAAAATGAAACTTTAAATTCAACACAGCGAGATTTTATAGTGCTCAGAATTTTGTTAGTATTATTATGTATAATAAAAAAAAAGGTATTTTTATTAGACTCTTCCAAAGCTTTCAGCAATGCATTGGATGAATGAATATTTAATTGCTCAGCATTATCAATTAAGACTATTTTAAAATCTGATGAATATGTAGTTTTGTTTAAGAATTTAATCAATCTCCTAGTATTTTCAATTTTAATACTTTCCTCGGTGGAATCATTTTCAAGAATAAAAAAATTAGGATGTGTATAATTGCAAAGATTTTTATAATCTAAATTATTTTCATTTATAGTAAAATCGTTGATTAAATATTTATTACTTTTATTATTAGATAATAAATAATTTATAAAATGATAAGAAAAAGTTGCTTTACCAGATCCTCTTAATCCACTCAATAAAATTGTATTTGGCAATTTACCAATTTTAAATAATTTTACAAAAGAATTAAAATACTTATTGTAGCCAAACAATCTTAATTGATTTCTTGGTGCTAAAATCTCCAAATTTTTATCTTTTTTTGTCTCAGTCATTTCTTTAGAAAGTTTAAGAATTTATTGAATATTATTTTTTCTGTTTCTTTAGAGTCCTTTGAATTATCTAGTATAAAGTATCTCTTTTTATTTTTTTTAGCTATATTAATGAAAGCATTTTGTGCCCTTATATAAAAACTTTTAGAAAACTTATCATATCTATTTTTTTTCTTTCTTTTTCGCAGTCTTTTTAAAGCTTTTGATATATTAACTTTAAGAACAAAGGTTAGATTGGGTTTTATATCATTTAAGACA
>CACLHE010000017.1 GCA_902606665.1 uncultured Pelagibacteraceae bacterium | reverse complement strand
CAAAACAAAAAAAAATCAAATACACCTATATGGTTTATGAGGCAAGCTGGTAGATATTTACCAGAATTTAGAGAGATAAGAAAAAAAAACCCAGACTTTATAAAACTCTGTTTAGATCCTGAGCAGGTTGAAATTATAACACTTCAGCCTTTAAAAAGGTTTGATCTTGATGCTGCTATTATTTTTTCAGATATTTTGATGATCCCTTATGGTCTAGGACAAAAAGTTGAATTCAAAAAAGGAATAGGACCAATTTTAGAAAATATTAATCTTGATAATATTATAAATACAGACCCGGTGGATTTTGTGAAAAAGTTATTACCTGTTTATAAAGGTATAGAAAAAGTTAAAAAAAGTTTAAAAGAAAAAAATCTTATAGGTTTTGCCGGAGCTCCCTGGACTTTAATATTATATATGTTGAATAAAGGGTCTCCAAAAAATAATTTTAATTTTAATTTTATTAACAAAGATAAATTTTTAATTAACAGATTGTTTAAAAAAGTTGAAGAGATGATATGTCTCCATATTGATAAGCAGATAGAGGCTGGTGCCAGCGTTATTCAACTTTTTGATTCTTGGGCAGGATTATTACCTAAAAATGAACTTCCTAATTATTGTTATATTCCAACTTTAAAAATTGTTGAACATATTAAATCTAAAAAAGTACCTATAATTTGTTTTCCCAAAGGTATTGGAAAAAATTATGTAGAGTTTTGTTCTGTTGTGAAACCTGATTGTATTAGTATTGATTACGAAGTTGATCCCAAATGGATTAAAGATAAAATTAATGGGATACCAATACAAGGTGGATTAGATCCTAAAGTGTTATTAAGTGATAAAGAAAAAATTAAAAAAAGTGCAGAGCATTACCTTAACGTATTTAAAGACTATCCTTATATCTTTAACCTAGGTCATGGAGTTTTGCCGGAAACTAAACCTGAAATAATAGATTACCTCATCAAAATTGTAAGAGATAAAAATTAAAATGAAAAAAGCGGTTGTTTTATTTAATTTAGGTGGGCCCGATAAATTAGATAGCGTTGAACCATTTCTATTTAATCTATTTAGCGACCCCGCAATTATTAGCATACCTTCAATTTTTAGATATCCTTTAGCAAAATTTATTTCTAAAAGAAGGGCACCTGTTGCAAAAAAAATTTATAGTGAAATTGGAAACAAATCCCCCATACTTGAATTAACTCAAAACCAAGCAGACACTTTGCAAAAAAATTTATCAATGAAGGGCGATTATAAATGTTTTGTTGTAATGAGATGTTGGCATCCTCGAGCATCTGATGTAATTAAAAAGGTCAAAGAATATGATCCTGACGAAGTAATCCTGTTACCTCTTTACCCCCAATATTCTGCTTCAACTTCTGGCTCTTCCATTAAAGAGTGGAATGATTTGTATAAAAAAGAAAACTACAAAGTCAAAACTAAAACTATATGTTGTTATCCAACAGAAAATAATTTTATATCAGCGCACACATCTCTTATAAAAAAAACACTAGAAAAAATACAAAGCAATAATTTTAAACTAATTTTTTCTGCTCATGGTTTGCCAGAAAATAAAATAAAAAAAGGTGATCCTTATCAGTGGCAAATAGAACAAACTGTTAAGGAAATAATGTCCAAATTAACTAATGAAAATTTAGATCATATAATTAGCTATCAAAGTCGTGTAGGGCCCTTAAAATGGATTGGACCATCTACAGATGAGGTTATTATTAAATATTCCAAAGAAAAAAAAGGTATTGTTATAGTTCCAGTTGCCTTTGTTTCAGAACACTCAGAAACGTTAGTAGAATTAGATATAGAATATAAAAAATTAGCAGAAAAAAATGGTTGCAGTTTCTATAAAAGAGTACCAGCATTAGGAATAGAGGAGAATTTTATTAAAGGACTATCAGAATTAGTATTGCAACAAGAAACACGTGGCAATTTTGTTTCATCACTAATGTGTCCTGATAAATATGTAAAGTGTCCGTGTTTAATAATGAAATAAACTAAAATAATGATTTCAGACGAAGACAAAATAATGATGGAGACCCTTTATTGGTGGGGAATTCCAACTTTATTCAGATGTAAAAATGATCCTAATCCAAAGAATTGCGATATTGCTTTAGTAGGAGTTCCGCACAGCACTGGAAACGGAACCACAGAAAGAGATCAGCATCTCGGCCCAAGAGCTGTAAGAAATATTTCTGCTATGTTGAGAAGATCTCATCTTCAATATGGTATTGATCCCTGGAAACAAAATAAAATTCATGATCTAGGAGATGTGCCTTTCCCAGAAGCAAATGATAATGAAAAATGTATAGAAAGAATTTCAAGTTTTTATGATCATATAGAAAAGGAACAAAAACCAGTTGTTTCAATTGGTGGTGATCATTCAATAACGGGTGGTATTTTACAAAGCTTAGCAAAAAAAAATTCTAAACTTACTAAAGGTAAAAAAGTCAGCATCGTGCATTTTGATGCTCATACCGATTGTTATGAAAAACTAGATCATTTTTTAGGAGCAAAAAAATCAGCAGCACATTGGGCGTCCTATCTTGTCAAACAAGGAAATGTTGATCCTAAAACAAGTACTCAAATAGGCATTAGAGGAAATCCAAGAACTTTAGATTGGTTACAAGCGAGCTATGATATTGGCTACCAAGTAATAACCATGGAAGAGTACCAAAAATTTGGACACGAAAAATCTTCAAAAATGATTTTGGATAGATTGGATGACAAACCTATTTATGTAACATTTGATTTAGATTGTTTAGATGTAACAGTTGCTCCTGGAACAGCTAATTTAGAACCAGCATTTAGAGGTTTTAATATTGATGAAGCAAGAAAATTAATTCAAAGTCTTAAAGGTAAAAATGTAATTGGTGGTGATGTGGCTTGTTTAATGCCGACTAAAGATAGCCCAAATAACATTACATCTATGGTTGCTGCTGCTATAATGTTTGAAATAATTTGTTTGATAAGTGTCCACCTGAATAAAAAGTGAAAAAAACTATTTTAAAAGATGATAATGGAAAATCTCTAGAAGTTGATCTAAAAGAGTTTCTTGATCATTTAAACGAATATCATAAAACTGGAATTAGCACACATACTCAAAATGGATGTTCATTTAGAGTAGATGATGAGTTTAGAATGAAAATTAAAAAATTAAATGAAAAATGAGTTCTTTAAATGCAAAACAGCTTAAAGATTATGAAGATCAGGGATTTGTTGCGCCTGTCAATATTTTAACTGTAGAAGAAGCAAAAAAGATAAAAGAAGAAATAGAATATATTGAAAAAAAATGGCCAGATGAATTAGTTGGATTGGGCAGAAATAATGTTCATTACATATCACCCATCTTTGATCAAGTTTGTCATAACTCTAAAATTTTAGATGCAGTAGAAAGTATTATCGGTAAAGATATTTTAGTTGGTGGAACAACTTTATTTATAAAAGATCCGGACAAAAAAGGATTTGTGAGTTGGCATCAAGATGCAAAATATATTGGTTTTGAACCTTATAATTGGGTAACAGCGTGGTTAGCTATTACGGATGCTAATGAAGAAAATGGTTGCATGAGAATGTGGTCGGGATCTCATAAAGAAAAAATTAAAGACCACAAGGACACATATGATAAAAATAATTTATTAACACGCGGTCAAACTGTGCAAGATGTCCCAATTGAAAAAACTACACCCAACATACTTAAAGCTGGCCAATTATCTCTACACCACCCAATGATTGTTCACGGGTCAGGACCGAATAAAAGTAACCAAAGAAGAATTGGGTTTGTTATTCAAAGCTATATAGGAGCGAATGTTGATCAAGTACTAGGTAAGATTTTTGTGCAGCAAGCGAGAGGAAAAGATACATTTAAGTATCACGAACACGCAAAAAGACCAATTGAATTAATGAATAAAAGTGACATGATATTTAAGAATAAAGCAAATGAAGAGTTGTCAAAAATTTTTTATAAAGACGCTAAAAAAATAGGAAAATTTTAAATTAAAAAAATAAATTAATGAATACATACTTATTATTTAAATCAATTCATCTGATAGCTGTGATTTCGTGGATGGCAGGGCTTTTGTATTTACCTAGAATATTTGTTTACCATAGCGAAGCGGTACAAAATAATAAATCTGAAGATTTAATGGAAACCTTTAAGGTAATGGAAAGAAGACTTTTTGTTTATATTATGAATCCTGCCATGATCTTATCTTGGATATTTGGGGTTTTATTGCTTCATACTATTGGTATGGATAATTTTGGTTTTATATGGCTACAATTAAAGTTAGTTTTTGTAATTATTCTCACGATTTATCACTTTTTTTTGTTTCAGTGTTTAAGAAAATTTGCTGAAAATGATAACACTTACTCCCCTAAATTTTATAGAATTATCAACGAAATACCTACTGTTTTGCTTATAGCTATTATACTATTTGTGGTGTTTAAGCCATTATGAGACTTGTAATTTTGTAAAAAGATATTATATTAACACCACGTCCCTTAATCAAACAATCATAACATGAACTTACAAGAACTAAAAAAGAAAACGCCTGCTGAGTTAATTTCAGAAGCAGAAAAGCTTGAGATAGAAAATCCGAGCACATTAAGAAAACAAGAAATTTTATTTTCAATACTAAAAAAACTTGCACAAAAAAATGAGCAAATAACTGCCGGAGGTGTGCTTGAAGTCTTACAAGATGGTTTTGGATTTTTAAGAGCTATAGAATCGAATTATCTGCCTGGACCAGATGATATTTATGTAAGTCCAAGTCAAATAAGAAAATTTGGTTTAAGAACAGGAGATTCTGTTGAAGGAGAAATTAGAGCCCCTAAAGATCAAGAAAGATATTTTGCTCTTTTGAAAGTAGATAAAATAAATTTTGACGATCCTGAAAAAGCAAGAAATAAAATAGCATTTGATAACTTAACGCCGCTTTATCCCGATAAACAATTAAAAATGGAAATAGAAAAAACAAAAACAGAAAAAAAACCTGATTTGACTGCACGACTAATTGATTTGGTGAGCCCCATTGGGAAAGGACAAAGATCTTTAATTATTTCTCCCCCAAAAGCTGGTAAGACAATAATTTTACAAAATATCGCAAACTCAATTGCTGAAAATCATCCAGAATGTTATTTGATGGTTTTACTAATTGACGAACGACCTGAAGAAGTAACTGATATGCAAAGATCAGTTAAAGGTGAAGTTATAAGTTCTACATTTGATGAGCCTGCGGCAAGACATGTAGCAGTAGCTGAAATGGTAATCGAAAAAGCTAAGAGATTAACTGAACACAAAAAAGATGTGATTATACTTTTAGATTCAATTACTAGACTTGGTAGGGCATATAATGCGGTAGTTCCGAGTTCAGGAAAAGTATTAACCGGAGGTGTAGATGCCAATGCTCTTCAAAGACCAAAGAGGTTTTTTGGTGCTGCAAGAAATATAGAACAAGGAGGATCGTTAACGATTATCTCCACAGCATTAATTGATACTGGAAGTAGAATGGATGAAGTAATTTTTGAAGAGTTTAAAGGAACTGGAAATAGCGAACTAATTTTGGATAGAAAAATCTCTGATAAAAGAATTTTCCCAGCTGTTGATATAACAAGATCAGGAACAAGAAGAGAAGAACTGTTATTTAAAAATGATGATCTTCTAAAAATGAATGTTCTAAGAAAGATTTTAAGTTCTATGGGAACAATGGATGCAATAGAATTTTTATTATCAAAATTAAAAAATACAAAGAATAATGCTGATTTTTTTGTTTCAATGAATAAACCTGCTAAATAATTAAAAATTTTAAACTTTTTCAAATTCTAATATCTTCTTTTTTAGCTTTAAGCCACCTAAAGAAGTAAAACCACCTAAAGTGCCATCTTTTCTGATAACTCTGTGACAGGGAACTAGTAACAAGAGTTTATTTTGAGCACAAATTTTTCCAATATGTCGTGGGTGTAATTTGAACTTTTTTGCTATTTCACCATAACTTTTTGTATGTCCTTTTTTTATTTTTTTTAATTCAGACCATATTTTTTTTTGTATTAAGTCTCCATTCATTCTATATGGAATTTTTATATGATCTTCACTTTTTGCTAAAAATTTAAATAAACTTATCCTAAATTTTTTTAATACCTTACTTTTCTTTTGTTTTTTTAATTTACCAAATTGAATTTTAAATATTTTACCACTAGTTTCGTAAGCAGAAATCCAACCAAATTTAGTTCTTATAGATATTTGATTTATCATTTTTTTATGAGTATATGATAAAATATATTATAGAATAGCTAATAATTAAAATTTAAAAATAAAATGAAAACAAACAAGCTAACATTAAAAGATACTTTTGTAATTGCTATCAAAAACTATAACGAAAAAAAATTTTCAGTCGCGGAAGACTTGTGTAATAAAATATTAAGTATTGATCCTGATCATTTTGACTCGCTGGTGCTTTTGTCAAATATGTATGCTGTAAAAAAGAATTATAAAAAGGCAAAAGATTTGATGATTAAAGCAGATAAAATAAAACCTAATAATTTAAGTGTTTTAAATAATTTAGGTACTGCCTGTAAAGAGTTAGGCGATGATAAAGGCGCTATGGGTTATTACGAAAAAATAATTAGGATTAACCCAAACCATACAAACGCTCAATATAATCTAGGAATAATGTTTTATAATTTAAAGGAGTACACAAAAGCAAAAAATTTCTTTCAAAAAACTACAGAAATACAACCTAATTATGCTTTAGCATTTATTAGTCTTGCCAATGTATTCTTTGAATTAAAAGATTATACAAACGCTATAAAAAATTATCAAAAAGCCATAGAAATTAATCCAAATATAGTTAGCGCTCATAATAATCTTGGTTTAGTTTTTAGAATATTAAATGACTATGAGAATTCAATAAAGTGTTACGAAAAAGCAATTAAAATTAATAAAAATAATGCAGGAGCACATCACAATTTAGCTTTAGCCCAAAAAGAAATAGGCAAGTTTGATGAAGCAATCAAATCTCATGAAGAGGCAATTAAATATGAACCAGATAATTTGACTCATTATTTTTATCTTAGTGAATTAAAAAAGGATATTTTAAATGATAATCTTAAACACATGATAAAAAAAGTCATAGATAATAAAAATCCTACAAAATTAAACATTGCTTATGGAAATTATTTGTTAGCAAAATATGAAAGAAAAAATAAAAATTATGCAAAAGAATTAAGTCACCTAGAAAAAGGACACCAATCGTATTTTGACTTAAAAAAAGAAAAGTTTAATTTGGGAATAAAATATTGCTTTGAAGATGTTCTCCAAATATCAATGGGGACTAAAGTAGAAAAGTTGAGTAAAAAAACTGACAACAATCTCAAACCTATTTTTATAATCGGCGTACCAAGATGCGGCTCAACTTTAGTTGAAAAAATAATTGCATCAGGCTCAAAGTTTGTTCCTATTGGGGAAGAAACAGCGGTTTTAGAAAATTTTATAAATAAAAAAATATTAGAAAAACAATCATTGAATTTAGGTAAGGTAACAGATGTAAGAAATCAATTATCAGAAATTTATAAGCAAAAAGGTTTAATTTATGAAAAGTACGATAATGTTTTTACTGATAAATCATTAAATAATTTTTTCTATTTGGAGTTAATAAAAGATATTTTTCCAAATGCTAAAATAATAAATTGCAATAGAGATTTACTCTCATCAATTATGTCAATCTATCAAAACAATATTACTGAGCTAGCATGGGTACATAACTTGGATAATATATTTAAATATTTTGATAATTATTTAGATATTATAGAAAATTTTGAGAAAAATAATCCGAAAATTATTTATGAACTACAGTTTGAAAAATTAATTGAGAATCCAGAAGAAGAGTCAAAAAAAATAATGGAATTTTGTGAACTTCCTTGGGATAAAAAATGTTTAGAATTTTATAAAAGGAAAGATTTAATTTCAAAAACTGCAAGTAACATACAAATTAGAGGAGCTATAAATAAAAACAATATAAAAAAATATTTGCCTTATAAAAAATATTTAAATAAATACCAGAAAAGCTATCCTTGGTTTAAGTAATGACAATTTTTGCCTTATCATCCGGTCCTGGAGTATCTGGAATAGCAGTAATAAGAGTTTCAGGTCAAAATACCTCGGAAGTGATAAAAAAATTAACTGGATCAAAGTTACCTCGACCAAGGGTAGCTACCCTTAAAAAATTCAATAAAAATGGGGGAAAAGAGCTGATCGATGAAGGGGTAATTTTATGGTTTCCTGCCCCTAATAGCTACACAGGCGAAGATTTAGCTGAATTTCATGTTCATGGTAGCAGGGCAGTAATAAATGCAATGCATTCAGCTATATCAAAAATGAAAAATTGTCGTTTGGCTGAGCCTGGTGAGTTTACAAAAAGGGCATTCCAAAATGGGAGAATAAATCTATTAAAAGCCGAAAGTATTGCGGATCTCATTTCATCAGAAACAGAAATACAAAGGAAGCAAGCCTTAAAAATTATGAGTGGTAAATCATCAGATAAATTTAATTCTTGGAGAGAAAAGTTATTAAAGATATTATCTCATATCGAAGCAAAAATTGATTTTCCTGACGACGATTTACCAAAAAATATTATTAATGAGATACAAAAGAAAGCAGATTCTGTATTAAATGAGATTAGAAAAACTTTAAATGATCAAAAAGTAGGTGAAAGAATACGCGAAGGTTTTAAGATCGCAATTTTAGGTCCACCGAATTCAGGTAAATCAAGTTTATTAAATTACCTTTCTAAACGTGATGCAGCTATTGTTTCTGAAATTGCTGGTACAACAAGAGATGTAATAGAAACTCATCTCAACCTTGATGGTTATCCAGTGATCGTTTCAGATACTGCAGGAATTAGAAATGCAAAAAACGAAATAGAAAAAAAAGGAATCAAAATAGCTTTAAAACGAGCAGAAGATGCAGATTTAAGGCTAATTATAGTATCAGCTAAAAAGGTTGAATTTACAGGTGTTTTAAAAGATTTACTAGCTAAAAACGCTATTTTGGTGATAAATAAATCTGATCTATTAAAAGGAAAGTTAAATGATAAATGTAAAAAATATGACCATGTTTTAATATCTATTAAAAATGATTTAAATTTAAATAAACTAATCAAAAAAATAAAAAGCAAACTAAAGAATAAATTTACGACAACTGAAGATATTTTAATTACTAGAGAAAGACATAGACAAAATTTAATTAATTGTGTTCAACATTTACAACAATTTAAAAAAAAGAAATCCGCTCAAGATTTTGATAAAGCTGCTGAAGATTTAAGGTTAGCTACAAGGCATCTAGGAATGATCGTAGGAAAAGTAGATGTAGAAGAGCTATTAGGTAGTATTTTCAACGATTTTTGCATTGGCAAATAAACCAGCAATCAGCTTGTAAATCCATATATCATCTATAAATTCAGGCTATGAAGGATGATTTATCATTTGATGTAGTTGTGATTGGCGGAGGCCATGCAGGATGCGAAGCTGCTGCAGCCTCAGCTCGAATGGGAGTTAACACTGGTTTGTTTACTCATAAAATAGAAACTATCGGTGAAATGTCTTGTAACCCTGCTATTGGAGGCCTAGGCAAAGGACATCTTGTAAAAGAAATTGATGCCCTTGATGGAGTAATGGGTGTCGTAGCCGATAAATCAGGAATACAATTTAGATTGTTAAATAGAAGTAGAGGGCCAGCAGTACGAGGTCCCAGAACACAGTCTGATCGAGCTTTATACAAGAAATATATGCAAAAAACACTCCTAAGTTATTGTAATTTAAAGGTTTTTTCTGACCCTGTAATTGAGTTTATTTTCGAGAAAAATCACATTGTTGGGTTCCATACCAAGTCTGGAAAAAAAATTAATTGTAAAAAAATGATTTTGACAACAGGAACTTTTTTAAATGGTTTAATTCATATTGGGGATGAAAGAACTCCTGCAGGTCGTCATAATGAAAAACCAGCGACCGGACTTAGTGAGCAGTTAGAAAAATTTAAAATTAAATTAGGAAGATTAAAAACTGGAACACCACCACGTTTAGATGGTTCGACAATTAACTATAAAAATTTGGAAAAACAGGACGCAGATTCTAATCCTGAATATTTTTCTTTTTTAACAAAAAAAACTTACAACAAGCAAATTGCTTGTAGTGTTACCTATACAAATAATAAAGTTCATGAAATCATAAAAAAAAATTTAAAGAAAAGTGCAATGTATTCTGGAAGTATTAAAGGTGTCGGACCAAGATACTGCCCTTCGATAGAAGATAAGATTGTAAAATTTTCAGATAAGACTAGACATCAAATTTTTTTGGAGCCCGAAGGATTAAGTGACAAAACAGTTTACCCTAACGGTATTTCTACTTCTCTCCCAGCTGATGTTCAGTCTGAAATATTGAGTAAAATCAGTGGTTTAGAGGAAGTTCGAATAATACGACCTGGTTATGCTATTGAATATGATTATGTAGACCCAAGAGAGCTTCATTCAACATTGGAAACAAAAAAAATCAAATCGCTTTACCTGGCAGGACAAATAAATGGAACAACAGGTTATGAAGAAGCAGCTGCACAAGGTCTTATGGCAGGAATTAATTCTGCATTAGCAATTAAAGAAGAGGAACCATTAATTTTAGATCGTGCTCAGGCTTATATTGGAGTAATGATTGATGACCTCGTTACAAAAGGAGTTGCTGAACCATATCGCATGTTCACATCTCGCGCAGAATATAGACTTAGCCTAAGAGCAGACAATGCAGATACAAGACTGACTCAGTTAGGAATTAATATTGGACTTGTTCAATCACAAAGGGCTGAAATATTTACTAAAAAAGTAAATAAAATCAATGAGTTAAGTAATACTTTAAAAAGTATTAAAATATCACCCAATGAAGCTGAAAAATTTAATATAAAAATTGCAAAAGATGGAGTTAAAAGATCAGCTTTTGAAATTTTATCTAGAGATGGCGTTACTTTTAAAAAATTAAGATCAATTTGGAATAAAATACCAAAAGCATCTAAAAACGAGGAAGAACAAATAGAAATCAGCGCACATTACTCTGGCTATCTAGAGAAACAAGAGGCTGACATTTTAGCATTTAGAAAGGATGAAAATCTGGTAATACCTAAGGATATTGATTACTCCAAGCTAAGTGGCCTATCTAATGAAGTAAAAAGTAAATTTAAGCTCGTAAGGCCAAAAACTCTGGGCCAAGCCCTTAGAATAGATGGAGTTACGCCTGCTGCAGCATATATTTTGCTTTCTCACGTAAAAAAGGGTTCTAAAAGACTTAAAAGAGCATAGATGGATAAAAATATCCAGATCGATACTTTCGCTAGAATTACTCAAGTTTCACGTGAAACAATCACAAGTTTAAAAAAATATGAGAATATGCTTATAGAAGCTAATAGAAGTACCAATTTAATTGGAAATTCAACAATTAATGACATATGGACAAGACATTTCTTAGATAGCGTGCAAGTCATTGATTTTATTGATAAAAACTATAAATCGTTGATAGACATAGGTTCTGGAGCTGGTTTTCCAGGATTAGTAATAGCATTAGCATTAAAAGATAGAAAGTTTCCACTTAAAGTAAAATTAATTGAAAAAAGTCCTAAAAAAATAAAATTTTTAAAGGAACTTATAAAAGAACTTCATCTTGATGCGCAGATAATTAATCAAAATATTTTGGAAAACCCAAAAAAATTGGCTGGCGATGTATTTGTTGCTAGAGCCTTCAAGCCATTAAAAATAATATTGCCACTTATTCACAATTGCCTCGAAAATTGGAAAAAAATTTTTATTTTTCTCGGAAAAACTGGAGGGGACGAACTATATCAAGCTTCTAAAAGTTGGGATATTGAGTATAAGCAAAGGGTAAGTATTACTAGCGGTGATTCGATTGTAATAGAAATAAACAGGCTTAAAAAAAAATAAAATTGAAAGATACACAAATAATATCAGTCATAAATCAAAAGGGTGGAGTAGGCAAAACTACGACTGTCATAAATTTAGCTACAGCGCTTTCATTACATAAAAAAACAGTTTTAGTAATTGACCTGGATCCACAAGGTAATGCAACAACAGGGCTTGGAATATCAAATAATAACAATACCAGTACAATTTATGACGTATTAATAGGCAAATCCCCTTTTGAAGATACTATTCAAGATACCAGAATAAATAATTTAAAATTAGTTTCATCAAATGTTGATTTGTCTGGACTAGAAGTTGAAACAGCAAGTGAAAATAGAAGAGCATTTCTATTAAAGGATAAAATAGAAAATTTTATAAGTAGTTCAAAAAATGATTTTGATTATATTTTTATTGATTGTCCGCCTTCATTAAGTTTACTTACTGTTATGTCATTAGTAGTAGCCAAATCATTAATAGTGCCGCTACAGGCAGAATTTTTTGCACTTGAAGGTTTAAGTCAGTTAATGAAAACAATTGATAGAATTAAAATTAAGTTAAACCCCCAACTTGAAATTAGAGGCGTTTTACTAACAATGTTTGATAAAAGAAATAAATTATCTGCACAAGTAGATATTGAAGCAAGAAAATTCTTTACAGATAAAGTTTATAAAACTGTTATACCAAGAAATGTCCGACTCTCGGAAGCTCCTTCGCACGGAGTTCCCATATTAATTTATGATAAATCTTGTGCCGGAAGTAGATCTTATTCTGATTTTACTCAAGAATTTTTAAAACAGGAAAATATAATGGATAGCGCAGCATAGTATATGGATATACCTTTAAAAAAAGGTTTAGGACGCGGTTTATCATCTTTATTAGGAGATTCTTCTAAAAAAGTTGATACTAATAAAGTTTCGATAAAAGATATTGTTCGAAGCAAGTTTCAACCGAGAAAACACTTCGATAAAGAAAGCTTAGAAGAGTTAACAAATTCAATAAAAAAACAAGGAATAATCCAACCGATTGTAGTTCGACCAGATAAATCACAAGATGGAAAATATGAAATTGTTGCTGGTGAAAGAAGATGGCTTGCTTCACAAAACGCAGGACTACATGAAGTTCCAGTAGTTATTTTAAATATAGATGATGTTAAATCTTTAGAGTTTGCGATTGTTGAAAATGTTCAAAGACAAGATTTAAATCCTATTGAAGAGGCAAGAGGTTACCAAAAATTAATTGATGATTTTAACTATAATCAGGAAAAACTTTCCCAATTCATTGGAAAAAGTAGGAGCTACATAGCAAATTCAATAAGATTATTATCTTTGCCAGAAGATGTGCTTTTAATGGTTGAGGAAGGTGATTTGTCAGCCGGTCACGCAAGATCATTAATTGGATTAAATAACTCAACTGAAATAGCAAAAAAAATAGTAGAAAAAAAACTTTCAGTAAGACAGTCTGAAATATTAACGAGACAATTTAGGGATAAAAAAATTAAGTTAGTATCAAAAAAAGATGCAAATATAATATCTCTTCAAAAAGATTTAGAGGAAAAAACTGGACTGAATATTTCAATTAATAATAAAAAAAATAATACAGGCACTATATCTTTCGATTATAAAAACTTAGAACAGTTGGATAAGTTAATTAATGTAATTAAGAATAACTTTTAGCTTGTATACAAATTTTTAAAAATAAATTAAAGAATATTGCTTTAGATATTTGAGGGCGTTTTTTACACAAATATTCGGTATCGTTAATTTCACTTATCATTTTTCGGAGTTCATCCAGACTCCAAATCGATAGTTGCTTTTTTATAATTGGTTTTTCTTTCCAAAAAATCACTGGTTTACAATTATTAATAAGTTTTTCGATATCAGATGAATTTTTTACTTCCTCCCTGATTTTTAATAGGCGTTGAACTTTGTTATTTAAAATTCTTAATACAAAAACTAAATTGATAGTATTTGTGTATAATTCTGAGATAATTTTTTTATATTGATAAATATTTCCACAAAGACATTCGTTCACTAAAATGTCAGACTTGTGATCACCAGCAAAATTAATTAAAGACTTAATTTCATCCAACTCAATTTTTTTTTTGCTAAGTGAAAAGGATTTAATTTTTTCAAGTTCATTTCTTAAATTTTCTCTATCGAAGTTAGATTTTTCTATTAGTAAATTTATAGCTTCTCTAGATAAAATTATACTTTCTTTTTTTAATTCAAGTTGTGCAACAAATTCTAAATCTTTTTCTGTATCAGGATAACAAGGGATACAAACTGTTTTACTATCTTTTTCAAAAAAGGATCGCAATTTAGATTTTTTTTCTAGAACGTTTGAAAATATTATAAAAAAAACATCCTGTGGTGATTTTATATAAATATCGCTAATTTTTTTTATGATTTTATCTGTACCTTCAAAAATCATTATTATTTTTTTCTCACCAAACAAGGATCCAGATAAAGAACTGTTATAAAAATTT
>CACLHE010000016.1 GCA_902606665.1 uncultured Pelagibacteraceae bacterium | reverse complement strand
TGAAGATTCTTTCAAAGAAATATTTGAAGATCAAAGAATAAACTCTGTAACAATAAAAATTGAAAAGCCTGAGGCAATTAAAAATGCCAGCTCTGTTGGAGTAGAAGTTTATAAGAGTAGAGATGATTATGAGGGATCTTGAGTTCGGAAAAGAACTAATTAAAAAAAAAATACCTTTAGTTTCTAACAGTCCCGGGGTCTATAGAATGCTTGATAAAAAAGATCAAGTACTCTATGTCGGTAAAGCTAAAAATCTTCCTAATCGATTAAAAAGTTATACCTCTGATAAAAACCAGACAATTCGAACTGAAAGAATGTTGGCATTAACAAATAGTTTAGAAATAATAACAACAAGTAGTGAGGCTGAAGCCTTGCTTTTAGAAGCAAATCTTATTAAAAAATTTAAACCAAAATTTAATGTCCTTTTAAGAGATGATAAATCTTTTCCTTATATTTTTATAGAAAAAGATTGTGATTGGCCTCAATTATCAAAACACAGGGGTAAAAAAAATAAAAATGGTTATTATTTCGGTCCTTTCGCTTCTGCTGGATCTGCTAATTGGACTATAAAAATTTTACAAAAGGTATTTTTATTAAGAGTTTGCAATGACTCGGTTTTTAAAAATAGAAATAGACCTTGTATTCTTTATCAAATTAAAAGATGCTCCGCTCCTTGCGTAAATAACTTAAGTAAAATTGAATACTCTAAGCTTGTCTCGGATGCTGTGTTATTTCTTTCAGGAAAATCAAAAAGTATTCAAAAAAAATTATCAACAGAAATGGAAAAAAGTAGTGAAAAAATGGATTATGAAAAAGCAGCTGTTTTAAGAGATAGAATAAAAGCATTGACTCAAATTCAATCTTCACAAAACATAAGTTCTACAAATCTTGATAATGCTGATGTTATTTCAATTGTACAAGAGGCTGGGAAAAGTTGCGTCCAGGTATTTTTTTATAGATCTAAACAAAATTGGGGTAACCAGACTTATTTTCCTTCCCATGACAAATCTCATACCACAGAAGAGGTTTTGGCTTCATTTATTGCTCAGTTTTATGAAAATAAAAATGTGCCTACTGAAATTCTACTAAATAAAAAAATTAAAGATTTAAACTTAATAAAAGCTGCTCTAGAAAAAAAGGAAGATAAATTTATATCAATAAAAATTCCTACAAAAGGAAATCCATTAAAATTATCTAAAATGGCAGAAAAAAATGCAAAAGAAGCTTTAACGCGAAAAATATTTGAATCTGAAACCAACAATAAGCTGCTAAATGAAGTTGCTGATAAATTTAAACTAGATATTTCACCAAGATTGGTTGAGGTATATGATAATAGTCATATTCAGGGATCTAACTCGGTTGGAGCGTTTATTACATTTGGATCAGAAGGTTTTGTTAAGAAAAAATACAGAAAATTCAATATAAAGAATAAAGAACTTAGAGCTGGAGATGATTACGGAATGTTAAAAGAAGTTCTTGAAAGAAGATTTTCAAAAATTATTAAGGGTAAAGTACAAGGAGATATAATAATTCCTGATTTGGTGATTATAGATGGTGGTAAAGGACAGTATTCAGTCGGTAGAAAAATATTGGATGAATACGGCTTCCACGACATTCCTATAATAACTATAGCAAAAGGCAAAGATAGAAATAAAGGAGATGAAACTTTTTTTCATAAAACTAGTATTATTAAATTAAATAAAAGGGAACCTTTATTATTTTTTCTTCAAAGATTGAGAGACGAAGCTCATAGATTCGCAGTTAGCAGTCACAGAATGAAAAGGAAGAAAAATTTAACAAAATCTTTATTAGATCAAATAAACGGTGTCGGCAGAACGAGAAAAAGGGCATTATTAAATTATTTTGGATCTGCTAGGGCCGTTGAATCAGCTAGTTTTGATGACTTAAAAAAGGTAGAAGGTATAGAAACTTCTGTTGCAAAAAAAATACATGACTTTTTTCATAGCTAAAAAATGAAACTTAAAATACCAAATATATTAACTATTGGGCGAATTATTCTTGTTCCTATATTTATTTTAACTTTTTATTTGCCTGGAGCTCTTGGTGATTGGATACCTTTTTTCTTATTTGGCTTAGCTAGTTTCACTGATTTTCTAGATGGCTTGTTGGCTAGACTCTATAAAGAAGAATCAAAACTTGGTGAACTTCTAGATCCTATTGCTGATAAAATTATTGTAGCTAGTGCTCTTGTTCTATTGGTAATGGAAGGAACAATAATAAATTATGAAGTTATTGCAGCTATAATTATCTTAACAAGAGAAATATTAATTTCAGGATTAAGAGAATTTTTAGCAAAGGTTCAGGTGAATATGCCTGTAACAAGTTTGGCTAAGTTTAAAACTTTTATACAAATGTTTGCGATAGCTACTTTATTAACAGGAGAAAGCGGAAACAATCTTATTAATTTTGGAGATTATAATGCACACTCTATTGGAATTGTTTTGTTATGGTTGGCTGCTTTTCTTACACTTTACACAGGATACGATTATGTAAAAAAAGGAATAAATCATGCTATCGATTAAAATTGTATATTTTAAGCTACTGTCTTTTTTCGTACTAGGCTTTGATAGCTTTCTGATAAATCCTTAATTACATTACAAACTGTAAATTTATATTTATCAATTTGTGAAACTGGAGTTACTTCTGCTGCAGTGCCTGTTAAAAAACATCCTACAAAATTTGTCATTTCTTCTGGCTTAATTTTTCTCTCAAAAATTTTTATACCTTTGGATTTTGCAATTTCTATAATGCATCTTCTGGTAATTCCGTTTAAAAAAGAATCTGGTGTAGGAGTATGCAATTCTCCAGATTTATCTTTGAAGAAAACATTTGCACCAGTTGCTTCTGCTATATTGCCCTGATAATCAAGCATTAGCGAATCTGTGAACCCTTCTCTTTCTGCTTCATGTTTAGAAAGTGTGCAAATCATATACAAACCTGAAGCTTTAGTATCCCAAGGAATTGTGTCGGGTGCAGGCCTTTTCCATTTTGATATATTTAACTTTATACCTTTATTAATGTCATAATATGGTCCCCATTCCCAAGCAGCAATTGCTACATTTATTTTAGTTTGTTGAGCTGAGATTGCCATCATTTCACTACCTCTCCATGCTACAGGTCTAACATAACCATTTTTTATTTTTTGAATTGAAACAATGTCTCTTGTGGCTTTATTTAATAACTCTTGTTTGTAAGGAATTTTAAAACCCATTCTAGAAGCTGAATGATAAAGCCTCTCAGTATGCTCTTCGAGTTTGAATATTTTTCCGTCATAGACTCTTTCGCCTTCAAAAACGCAGCTGGCATAGTGTAACCCGTGACTTAAAACATGTATTTTTACATCGGACCAGTTTACCGCTTGCCCGTTAAACCAAATCTTCCCCGATCTTTTATCGTAAGGTATGGATTCCATAAAAAATTTACTAATCTTAATTGATTTATTTAGTTCAAAAAAGTATCTATCTTATATAGATATGTCAATATAACTGACCAAAAACAAATTATGAGAGATTTATTATACCTAAAAGACGATCAGATTAAAGATTTCATTGAACAAATATTTTATGCTTATAGAGAAACATATTCTGATCCTAAAAAGGTTTTAAAAAAATATTCTTTTGGGATAGCTCATCATAAAGCAATTCATTTAATTGAAAGACACGAAGGTTTAACTGTCTCCGATTTGTTAAGTAAACTTAAAATTACGAAACAAAGTTTAAATAGAGTCTTAAGAGATTTAGTTAAAAACAAAGCTGTTTCATTAAAAAAGGGAGAAATAGATTCAAGACAGAGACAAATATTTTTAGATGAGAAAGGAAAAAAACTTTCTGAAGAAATATTTATAGAACAAAAGAAAAGAATTTATAATGCATTAAAAAATTCTGATGCGGACTCAGTAATTAAATTTAAGAATATTTTAAGTAAAATCATAAATGAGTAAAAATACATTTCATATATTAATGGTGGATGATGATGATAGAATAAGAGAATTAGTAAAAGAGTATCTTGTAGAAAAAAAATTTTTAGTCACTACAGCCAAAGATTCAATGGATGCAAAAAGAAAATTGGAAATAATTAAATTTGATATACTTATTCTAGATATAATGATGCCGGGTCAAAGTGGGCTGTCATTAACTAAAGAAATTAAAAAAAATAGTAATACCCCAATAATACTTTTAACTGCAAGAGGAGAAACCCAAAACAGAATAGAAGGTCTAGAAATGGGTGCTGATGATTATCTTGGAAAACCTTTTGAACCAAAGGAACTTCTGTTAAGAATAATAAACATTTTAAATAAAACTAAAAAACCTATTCTGCCAGAAGAAATCTTTATAGGAAATGTGCTGATTAATTTGAAAAAAATGAATATAAAAGTAGGTAATAAAGTAATAAGAATTAATCCACAAGAAAAAAAGGTTTTAGAAAAAATGTTAGAATCTCCAGGAAAAGTTTTTTCGAGAAATGATATTGGAAAAATTATTAATATTTCGAAAGAAAGAACCATAGATGTTATGATTACAAGACTTAGACAAAAGATTGAGTCTAATCCTAAAAACCCTAAATATTTGCAAACAATTAGAGGATCAGGTTATGCCTTATGGATTAAATAATTTAATTAAAAAAATTTTACCAAAAAGACTTTTTTATAGGTCGTTAATAATAGTTGCTGCTCCTATGATTCTGTTACAAATAATAATAACTGTAGTTTTTTTTGATAGTCTTTGGATAAAATCAAATAAAGGAATGACTAGATCTTTGGTCGGTGAGGTTGAAACTTTGTTTGATGTTTATAGAACTCAGCAGGACCAAAAACAAAAAGAAACGCTTATAGCAATTTACAATAAAAATTTCGATCTGACTGTAAATCTAATAGAAAATGAAATTTTGCCTCAAAAAAAAACAGAAAGATGGTACAGCCCTATTGATAGAAGTCTAAGACGTGAATTAAAACCAGTTTTTGGTACTTCTTATTGGTTTGATACGACAACATATAAAGAAAAAGTTGATTTAAGAATTAAATATAAAAATGGTGTACTGCAAATATTTTTTCCTAAAGATAAAATTTCACCTTCGTCTGCACGTATTTTTGCTTTATGGATAACCTTACCTGGGCTCCTTCTAATTATGATAGCAATAATCTTTTTAAAAAATCAAACGCGCCCGATTGTTAATTTAGCAAAAGCAGCAGAAAGATTTGGAAAAGGAGAGTTTGTAAAAGAATTTAGACCATCGGGAGCTCAAGAAATAAGACAAGCTTCTTACGAATTTGATAAAATGAGGAAGAGAATTACTATTCATTTAAACCAAAGATCAGATATGTTGTCAGGCATAAGTCACGATTTGAGAACACCTTTAACAAGATTGAAATTACAACTAGCTTTATTGAAACAACAAGACTTAGCAAAAAAAATGTCCAATGATATTGAGGAAATGGAAAGAATGCTTAATGAATACCTTGAATTTTCCAGACATCAAAAAAAAGAGGAAACTGAATCAACAAATATTAATAATATAATTAATGAGGTGGTAAAAAAATATGAGGGTAAGCAGATAGATATTTCAATAGAAAAAGATACGATGATTAATATTCGCCCAAATTCAATTAAAAGATGTTTATCAAACTTAATTGAAAATGGTTTATCTTATGGAAAAAAAGTTTCAGTTTTTTCAAATAATACAAAAAATAATTTATTAATTATTATAGATGATGACGGGCCAGGTATTGACGAAAGTGAGTACCAAAACGTTATGAAACCTTTTTATAGAATTGATAAAAGCAGAGGTCAAAATAAATCGGGAGTAGGTTTAGGACTTTCTATTGCAAATGATATAATACGATCTCATGGAGGCGATATTTCCTTAGCTAAAAGTCCTCTAAATGGACTTAGAGTTAAGATTTCCTTGCCTTTGTAGTTTTTTTTTTTTCTTTTTTAAGTTCTTTCAACTCTCTCTGTAATTTCTCAATTATTTTTTTTTGTACTTCAAACTCTTCTCTGGAAACAAGTTTTAATTTATTTGCTATAGTCTCTGTTTTGATTTTTATTGCTTCTTCAACTTCTTTTTTTAAATCCTTAGAGTTAAACAAACCTTTTTCTATTAATTCTCTTATATTTTCTATCAACTTATTATATTTTTCCATATATTTTTAAATCTCTTTAAGTTATTTTAATTTAATTATTAAATAAATCTTTTTTTTAAAATGATTGTCCATAATTTTGACCCAGTATTAATAGATTTAGGTTTATTTCAAGTTAGATGGTACTCCATAGCCTATATTATGGGTATTATTCTTGGATGGATATATGCATTAAAAATAATTAAAGAAACGCAAAATAATACACATGGTTTTGAGTCAATTAAAAAATCAGATTTCGATGAATTAATAATTTATCTAGTTTTAGGTATTATTTTAGGTGGACGATTAGGATACGTAATATTTTATAATTTAGAATATTATAGTCAGAACTTTTTAGAAATTTTTATGCTTTGGTATGGGGGTATGTCTTTTCATGGGGGTCTACTTGGAGTCATTATTGCAATTTTTATTTTTTCTAAAAATAACAATACCAACTTTTTTAAGTATTCAGATATAATTTCTTGTGTAGCTCCTATAGGCCTTTTTTTGGGTAGAATTGCCAATTTTATAAATGGGGAGTTGTTTGGAAAAATTTCAAATCTACCATGGGCTGTAATTTTCCCTAATGGTGGAAATATTGGAAGACATCCGTCTCAAATTTACGAAGCTATCTTGGAAGGATTTGTGTTATTTATTTTAATAAATTTTCTGGCTTTTAAGAAAAATTTAATACTTAAAGCTGGTTATGTTTCAGGTTTATTTTTAATTTTATATTCAATTTTTAGAATATTTTCAGAAAATTTTAGAGAACCTGATAAACATTTAGGTTATCTTTTTAATTATTTTTCAATGGGAACTTTGCTTAGTATTTTAACTCTAATTTTTGGCTTTATAGTTATTTTATTTATAAAAAAAAATGAACAAAATAATTGACATTTTAAAAGAAAAGAAATCTTTACCTTTGGATCAATTTATTAATATTGCTCTTTATAATAAAAAGTTTGGTTATTATATGAAGAATAATCCCTTTGGTCGTGACGGAGATTTTATTACTTCTCCTTTAATATCAAATCTTTTTGGAGAAATGATAGCTATCTGGTGCGTAGCTTTTTGGGAGCATTTAGGTAGACCTAATAAATTTTTATTAGTTGAACTTGGCCCAGGAGATGGCACTTTGTGCAAAGATTTACTAAATACTTTTAAACAATTCGAACATTTTTATAGTTCCCTAGAAATAAATTTATTTGAAATAAGTAATAAATTGAAAAAAATCCAAAAAACAAAAATTAATAACAAAAAAATCAAATGGATAAAAAAACTAAATGAAATAAATCACGGTCCGGTAGTTTTTTTAGGAAATGAATTTTTTGACGCATTGCCCATAAAACAAATAAGAAAAGAGAAAAAAGTTTTTTTTGAAAAATATGTCTGTTTATCCAACAACAAAAAGAAAATAAAATTTTTACATAAAAAAGCTAATAGTAACTTAATAAAAAACATGCAAAATTTAAATTTAATTTCTGGAAACAAAACCATAGAGTATCCGGTAGAAGCAATTAAATTTCTTGAAATCATATCAAAAAAAATTAATAAATTTAATGGAGGATTGTTAGCTTTCGATTATGGTTACACCATTAAAAAAAATCAAAATACTTTACAATCCGTAAAAAAACATAGATATGTGAATTTAAATTTTAAACCAGGCCATTCTGATATTACATCACACATTAATTTTAAGTTATTTCATAAAATATTAAGAAAAAATAATCTTGATGTAAAAAAAATTATAAATCAAAGTGAATTTTTAAAAAAAATTGGTATTTTAGAGAGAGCTAATATTTTATGCAAAAAAATGACTTTTAGAGAAAAAGCAAATATGTTTTATAGATTAAAAAGATTGTTAAATTCCAATGAAATGGGAGATCTTTTTAAAGTTATATTTGCTAAAAAAAAAGGTGAAAATTTTTCTTTAGGTTTTTAATTATGTTCTTTTCAAAAAAATTACAAAAATTTAAAAATCTAAAACACTGTTTCTTTTCGCGAAAAAATGGATTTTCCAAAGATAACTATGAAAGTTTAAACTGTGGTCTAGGATCAAGTGATAAAAGAGAAAGCGTTTTAAAAAATCTTGAATATGTGAGTAATAAAATAGGATGTAAAAAAGAATCTTTAATAACTTTAAACCAAAAACATACTAGTGAAGTTATTTGTTTTAATTCTGATGTAGACGTTAAAAATAAACTTACAGCAGACGCCTTGGTTTCAACTGTTAAAAATGTTGGAATAGGTATACTAACAGCAGATTGTGCTTCTATTCTTTTTTATGACCCCAAAAATAAAATAATTGGCTGTTCACATGCAGGATGGAAAGGTGCCATGGACGGAATAGTAAAAAATACAGTAAAAAAATTTAAAGAATTGAATTCAAAAAGTGAAGATCTTATTGCAATTGTTGGACCATGTATAAATAAAAAAAATTACAAAGTTAGAGATGACTTTTTTAAAAAGTTTATTAATCAAGATAAAAAAAATGAAATTTTTTTTGAAAAGATTAGCAATGAGAATTATGTTTTTGATCTAAGAGGCTATATAAATAAAGAAATATTAAATCAAAATATTAAAAATATTGAAAATATAGAAAAAGATACATTTTCTGATGTCGAATTTTTTTATAGCTATAGAAGATCTCGTCTTAACAGAGAAAAAGATTATGGGCGTTGTATTTCTGTCATATTAATGACTTAATTAAATGTTTAATTAATTTGAAAAGTTAAATTAAAGTTGTATAAACAGCTTATACTTATGAAAGTTCTTGCTGGCACAAGTAATTTTAAATTATGTAAAGACATAGCAAGACAACTCAAACTAAAATTAGTCAATACAAATATCAAAAGATTTGCTGATGGCGAAGTTTATGTTGAAATTAATGAAAATATCAGAGGAAATAGTATTTTTGTAATTCAATCAACATCAAATCCCGCAAATGATAATTTGATGGAACTTTTAATTTGTATAGATGCGCTAAGAAGATCTTCAGCTAAAAACATAACTGCTGTGATTCCTTATTTTGGTTATGCAAGGCAGGACAGAAAAGTGGTACCAAGAACTGCGATATCGGCAAAATTAGTTTCAAATCTAATTACTAATGCTGGCGCGAATAGAATTTTAAGCGTTGATTTGCATGCTGGTCAAATTCAAGGTTTTTTTGATATTCCTGTAGATAATTTATTTGCAACTCCAATATTTGCAAGACATATAAAAAATAAAATAAAACTAGATAATGTAATATGTGTTTCTCCTGATGTTGGTGGTGTTGAAAGAACTAGAGCATTAAGCAGAAGAATAAATTCAAGTATCGCAATTATAGATAAGAGAAGACCTGCGCCAGGAAAATCTGAAGTGATGAATATTGTAGGAAATGTAAAAAATAAAAACTGCGTAATAGTTGATGATATAATAGATTCGGGAGGAACTATAGTTAATGCAGCAAAAGCTCTAAAAGAAAAAGGAGCAAGAGAAGTTTATGTGTACATTACGCACGCTGTATTAAGTGGAGAAGCAATAAGTAAAATCGAAAAATCTCCAATTAAGAAACTAATAACTACAGATACAATTGATAACTCAAAAAAAATTCAAAACAGTAAAAAAATAGAAATAATTTCTCTTGCCCCAATGATTTCTGAAGCAATCAAAAGGATTGCAAACTCTACTTCGGTTTCTAGTCTTTTTAAGTAATTTTGCTTGTTTTTTTGTAAAACATAATATAAAACCACCCTTTCAATTTATGAACATTTTAAAAGCTACAAAAAGGTCTACTAACTCTACAGGACAAATTAATAAGTTAAGGTCCGAAGGTTTTATTCCTGCAGTATTGTATGGTGGGAAAAAGGATAATTTAAAGATAAGTTTAAAAAAACTACAACTACAAGACCTTATTAAAACAGAAACTTTTACATCTAAAGTTTTTGATTTAGATATAGATGGTAGTTCAGAAAAAGTACTTCCAAGAGATGTTGCTTATGATCCGGTTTCTGATGAACCGATTCACATAGATTTTATTAGAATTATAAAAGGATCAATATTTACTTTGGAGATACCTGTTAAATTTATAAATTCTGAAAAATCTCCAGGTTTAAAAAAGGGTGGTGTTCTTAACATTGTGAGAAGAAAAGTAGAATTAAAATGTACGATAGAAAATATTCCTAATGAAATTGTAGTTGACCTTGAGAATACTGAAATTAATACTAGTCTCAAAATATCTTCGGTTAAACTACCTGAAAATGTAGTTCCAACAATAACGGATAGAGATTTTGTTATTGCAACTGTAGTAGCTCCAACAATATTGGTGGAACCAGAGAAAACTGAAGAAGCTGCTGCTGAGGGAGAGGTTACAGCAGAAGGAACAGCTGAAGGTGGTGCAGAGGCAACTGGAACTGCAGAAGAAGGGAAAGATAAAGCTGCCAAAACTTCTGACGATAAAGCAAAAGTTGCATCCGGAGATAAAGGCAAATCTGATAAGACTCCTGATGATAAAGCAAAAGCCGCTCAAGGCGATAAGGGTAAGGCCGCAGGCAAAGATACAAAAAAAAAATAATACAAGGTAAATTATAGATTATGTTACTTTTAGTTGGTTTGGGAAATCCTAGTCCAGATAATACGAATAATAGACATAATGTTGGGTTTTCTATTATAGATGCAATTAACGAGAAGTTTAAGCTTTCTAAACAAAAGCCTAAGTTTAAGGGATTGTTAACAACAGGAAAAATAAATGAGCAAAAAGTTTTTGCAATAAAACCTCTCACATTCATGAATAATTCTGGAGTATGTGTGAAAGAATTAATAGATTATTTTAAAATAGATGTAAAAAATGTTTTTGTATTTCATGATGATATGGATATAGACTTAGGAAAAGTAAAAGTAAAAAACGGTGGAAGCAACGCTGGACATAATGGAATAGATTCTATAGACAAAAATATTGGTAAAAGTTATTCAAGAATAAGAATAGGAGTTGGTAGACCAAAAAAAAATTCTACAGCAGCTGATCATGTCTTAGATAACTTTTCTGGTGATGAGCAGCACAGTTTAGAAAAAGTAACTAGTAGTATAATAGAGTCTCTATCCATCTTAATAGACAAAGACCTAGATCTCTTCTCAAGTAAAATAAATCAAAAATAATAATGGGTTTTAAATGTGGTATAGTTGGATTACCCAATGTTGGTAAATCAACTTTATTTAATGCCTTAACTACATCAAAAAAAGCACAAGCAGAAAACTTTCCTTTTTGTACCATAGATCCAAATGTTGGGATAGTTGCTGTTCCAGATAAAAGATTAAATAAAATATCAACAATATCAAAATCGATTAAAACAATTAATGCTGCAATAACATTTGTAGATATTGCTGGCCTAGTTAAAGGTGCCTCTAAGGGAGAAGGTTTGGGAAATAAATTTCTTTCCCATGTGAGAGAAGTTGATACAATTATTCATTTAACCAGATGTTTTGATTCCGAAAAAATACAAAACGTGAATAAAGATGTAAACCCTATAAGAGATCTTGAAATTATTGAAACTGAAATTTTATTATCTGATCTTGAATCATTGCAAAAAAGATTAGAAAAAAGTAATAAAAAAAAATTGGAGAAAGATGAATTAAATTTTCTAGAAGGATGTAAAAAATTAATAAATGAAGGAAAAAAACCAGATGAATTAAAGAAAATATATAGTAAAGATTTAATAAAAAAATCCGGTCTTTTATCTCTTAAACCTAGAATAATTGTATGTAATGTTGATGAAAAAAGCTTACCAGATGGTAATAAATATTCAGATGCTTGTAAAAAAAAATTTCCTGATGAAAATATAATTGTTGTTTGTGCTGATATAGAAGACCAAATTATGGGACTTCAGACAAAAGATAGAAAAGATTTCATGTTTGAATCTGGAATAAAAAGTACCGGTTTGGATAATCTAATTAAAACAGGTTACAACGCTTTGGGTCTTAGTACTTTTTTTACCTCCGGTCCTGAAGAAAGTAGAGCTTGGACCATCGAAAAAAATTCCAAGGCTGCAGATGCTGCAGGTGTGATTCATACTGATTTTAAAAAGAAATTCATTAGAGCTGAAACAGTAACCCATGAGGATTTTGTGAAATATAATGGTTTTAATGAGTGCAAGAATGTTGGAAAGCTAAGACTTGAAGGAAAAGACTATTTAGTAAATGACGGAGACGTAATGTATTTTAGGGTGGGAAATTAAATTATTTAAAGGTCTTAGGATCTTCTCCTTCATATTTTGTCACGACTCTTTCGGCTCTATCAAAAGTTTCTTCCTCTGGTTCTTCTTTTGAGCCAAAACGTGACCATACTTTTTGTTTGCTCATATAAACTAAAGTAAGCAGTACAAATAAATAAATAATAGCCTTAAAACCCATTCTATGCTGAGCTTCTAAATGAGGTTCAGCAGCCCAAACTAAAAATGCGGTTACATCTTTTGACATTTGTGCAGTTGTTGCTTCGGTACCATCAGCATACTCTACAATACCATCCATAAGCGGTGCGGACATTTTAATTTTATTTCCTGGCATATATTTATTGTAATAAACACCTTCATCAAGTTCGAAGCCTTCGGGAGCTTCTTCATAGCCTAAAAGAAGGGAATAAATATAATCTGCTCCACCTGCCCTCGCTTTAGCTAAAACTGACATATCAGGAGGATATGCACCGCCGTTTGCTGCTGTAGATGCTTCTACATTTGGATAAGGTTTTACGAATTTATCTGATAATCGTCCTGGTCTCATAAACATTTCGCCGTCACTATTAGGTCCATCCTCTACTTCAAACTGGGCTGCTATTGCTTTAGCTTCTTCAACTGAAAATTCAGGTCCACCTTTTTCTGATAAATTTCTGTAACTAAGATGTTGTACGGAGTGGCAGCCTGCGCAAACTTCCTGATACACTTGGTATCCTCTTTGAAGTGACGCACGGTCAAAAGTTCCAAAAACCCCTTTAAAACTCCATTTAGTTTTTAAATAGTTTGTATTCATTTCTTCAGCAAATGATGAAATAGAAAATATTGAAATAAAAATTGTTATAATTAATCTATTTAAAAGAACCAACATTATCCCCCTCATATTGTGCGGCTGCTTTTTTAAATTTATCTACGAAACCGGGTTTATTTAGAACAGGATCAGAAATGCTTATGGGTAATGGGTCTGTTTTTTCGTAACGACCAAGCAATGGAAGCAAAACTAAAAAATGAATAAAATAATAAGCCGTAGCTATTCTTGATAAAACTAAATAAATTCCCTCAGGAGGTTTTGCTCCTAGGTACCCTAATAAAATAACTGTACCCACCAAAACCCAAAAAAACTTTCTATATATTGGTCTAAATACTGAAGATCTAACTTTTGATGTATCAAGCCATGGCAACAAAACTAATACAAAAATTGCAGCAAACATAAAAATAACTCCTCCAAGCTTGCTGGGTATAGCTCTTAAAATTGCATAGAAAGGTAATAAATACCACTCAGGAACAATATGTGTTGGAGTTACTAGCGGGTTAGCTTCAATATAATTATCAGGATGTCCTAAAGCATTTGGTGCAAAAAATACAAACCAAAAAAATATAATTATAAAAACTAATAAAGCAGTTATATCTTTCATGACCATATATGGATGAAATGGCATAGTTTCATTAGTATTTTTCTTAACATCAATTCCTGTTGGATTATTATTGCCTGGAACGTGTAAGGCCCAAATATGAAGTATAATTAAACCAAAAATTAAAAATGGGAGTAGATAGTGTAAAGCATAAAATCTTGTCAGAGTTGGGTTATCTACTGAATATCCACCCCAAAGCCACGTTGTAATACTTTCTCCAACTAAAGGTATCGCGCTAAATAAGTTTGTTATTACAGTTGCTCCCCAGAAGCTCATTTGTCCCCAGGGTAAAACGTAACCCATAAAAGCCGTAGCCATCATTAACAAATAAATTATTACTCCGATTATCCAAATAACCTCTCTTGGAGCTTTATATGATCCATAAAATAAACCTCTAAAAATATGAATGTAGACAGCTAAAAAAAACATTGAAGCTCCATTAGCATGCACATATCTCATTAGCCAACCATAATTTACATCTCTCATAATATGTTCGATGCTTTCAAAAGCATGATCGGTATGAGCCACATAATGCATTCCTAAAATCACTCCCGTAACAATTTGTGTAATTAAACAAAATGTTAATATGCCTCCGAATGTCCACCAGTAATTTAAATTTTTTGGTGTTGGATATTCCTTTAAATGATGGGAAAGAGATAAAAGTGGTAAACGACTATCAAACCATTGGGCAAATTTTGATTTTGGAATATATTTTTCACTCATGCCTATCCTATTTTAATCGTATTATTATCTACAAATTCATATTTGGGAATTTCTAAATTTGTTGGAGCTGGTCCTTTTCTAATTCTTCCTGATGTATCGTAGTGTGAGCCGTGGCAAGGACAAAACCATGCATTATATTCACCTTTGTTACCTAGAGGGACACACCCCAAGTGTGTACATACTCCCACCATTACTAACCATTCTGGATTCTTAGCTCTGTCAGAATCTTTTTCTGGATCCTTTAAATCTTTTAAGTCCACAGATGCCGCTTCTGCAATTTCTTCTTTGGTTCTTCTTCTAATAAATATTGGTTTTCCTCTCCACAAAACAGTTATGGTCTTTCCTATTTCCATGTTGCTAACATCTACCTCGGTTGTTGATAGAGCTTTTACTGAAGAATCTGGGTTCATTTGATCAATTAAAGGCCAAATTGCTGCAGCAAGACCCACTGCACCAATTGTATATGTTGCTGTAAATAGAAAATCTCTTCTTTTAGGCTTTAATTCCTTGCTCATAATATTTCAAGCTCTTATGTAATATATATTACTAATTAATTACAATTAATATAAATTTGCTAGGGTCAGAATGACACACAAATTAATACACGACTAAAATATGTTCAATATAGCTTTATATCAACCCGATATACCTCAAAATACTGCTGCAATAATTCGTTTATGTGCATGTTTTGATGTGACTCTAGAAATAATTGAACCTTGCGGTTTTCACCTTGATGATAAAAGATTAAAAAGAGTTGCTATGGATTACATATTTAAAAGTAAAATTACAATTTATGAATCTTATGAAAGCTTTTTGAAAAAGAAAAAAAACTCAAGAGTTATACTAATGACTACAAAGGCAAAAAAAAATTATAATAATTTTAAATTTAAACAAAAAGATACACTTTTATTTGGCAGAGAAAGTCAAGGTGTCCCTAAGACAGTTCAT
>CACLHE010000015.1 GCA_902606665.1 uncultured Pelagibacteraceae bacterium | reverse complement strand
TAATTGCTTATCATAAGGCTAAAGGGCAAGGACAGAGATTTCGTTTTGTTGGGAGAGAACGAGCCTACCATGGCATGAATATAGGAGCTACTTCAGTAGGTGGAATGATTAACAATGTAAAAACTTTTGCAAGCGTTCTTATGCCTGGAGTTGTTCATATGAGACACACTCATTTACCAGAACATAAATTTGTTAGAGGTCAACCAACAACAGGAATCGAGATGGCTGAAGATCTAGAGCGTATATGCGCAAATTTTGGTTCAGAAAATATTGCAGCTTGCATTGTTGAGCCAATAGCTGGATCAACTGGAACACTAGTTCCACCAAAAGGTTATTTAAATCGTTTAAGAGAAATTTGTGACAAGCATGGAATAATTTTAATTTTTGATGAGGTTATTACTGGTTGGGGCAGGACGGGTTCGGCTTTTGCTTCACAAGAGTTTGGGGTAATACCAGATGTAATGACAATGGCAAAAGCAACTACAAATGGAGTAGTTCCTATGGGAGTAGTGGCAGTTAAAGAAGAAATTTATGATGCTGTTATGGATTCTTCTCCAAAAGGAGCAGTCGAACTATTTCATGGTTACACTTATTCGGCTATTCCAGTTTCTGTAGCAGCAGCTCTAGCAGTCCAGGAAATATTTCAAAAAGAAGAAATATTTAAAAGATCAAAGGAAATGTCACCATATTTTTTAGATGGAATATTTTCGCTTAAGGATCTTCCTGGAGTAAGTAATATTAGAGGCTATGGAATGATGGCGGGCATTGATATGAAATTAAAAGAAAAACCAGGTAGAGCAGGGTACGAATGTTTTAAATCTTGTTATGAAGCAGGAGTTAATTTTAAGGCTACTGGCGACTGCTTAATTATTGCCCCTCAGTTTATTTGTGAAAAAAAACACATTGATGAAATAATTGAAAAATTGAGAACTGGTATTTCAAATTACATGAAAAAGTAGTCATGCGCATAGGAGTACCTAAAGAAATTAAATCTCAGGAAAATAGAATAGGACTCACCCCAGATAGTGTAAAAGTTTTAACTTCAAACGGTCATAAAGTTTTTGTAGAAAATAATGGAGGATTCGAAGCTGGTTTCGATAATGAACAATATAAAAGATCTGGCGCAAAGATAGTAGATAAAGCTGAAGATATTTTTAATGATTCTGAAATAATTGTAAAAGTCAAAGAACCTTTATCAAATGAAATAAAAATGATTAGGGAAAATCAAATTGTTTTTACTTATCTTCATTTAGCTGCCGGAAAACAATTAACAGATAGTCTAGTAAAATCTAAATCTGTTTGTATAGCTTATGAGACAGTCACAGATAATAATGGACGTTTACCACTATTAGCTCCAATGAGTGCTGTTGCAGGAAGAATGTCCATTCAAGCTGGGGCACACTCTTTAGAAAAACATCAAAAAGGTAGAGGAATATTGCTAGGTGGAGCGCCAGGAGTAGAGCCGGCTACAGTTGTTATTCTTGGCGGAGGAGTAGTGGGAGAAAATGCAGCTTTAATCGCGACTGGAATGAAAGCAAAAGTATATGTAGTCGACAAATCTGCCAAAAGGTTGGACCAATTAAAAAAAATGTTTGGTGATACTATTATTCCTCAAGAAAGTGCAAAAACAGATTTAAAAAAAATAATTTCAGAATGTGTTTTGCTTATTGGAGGGGTATTAATTCCTGGAGCTGAAGCTCCAAAATTAGTTACAAAAGATATGTTAAAATTGATGAAAAGAGGTTCAGTTATTGTAGATGTAGCTATTGATCAAGGAGGATGTGTTGAAACAAGTAAACCAACTACCCATGCAAATCCTACTTATATTGTTGATGATATTGTTCATTATTGTGTAGCTAATATGCCAGGTGGAGTTCCACGAACATCAACGCTAGCTTTAAATAGAGCTACACTCCCTTTTTTATCCGAACTAGCAGATAAAGGTTATGAAAAAGCTCTGACAGAAAATAAAAATTTTTTAGAAGGCTTAAATATTTATAAAGGGCAAGTGACTTATAAAGCTGTAGCAGAAGTATTTGGTCATAACTATGTTCCACCAAAAGATGCTTTAAAAAATGTATAAACCACTACCAAAATGCTTAACTATAAAAAGCTCACCTATAGAAGGTTTGGGTTTGTATGCTACTGAAAACATCAAAGCTAATTCATTTATTGGGCTTACTCATATACAAGATAAAGATTTTGAGAATGGTTATATAAGGACTCCACTTGGAGGTTTTTATAATCATTCAAATAATCCTAATGTCAGAAGAGTAGTATCAGATGCTCTACCTAAATTAAAATGTTGTGATCAAATAGACCAAACTCTGGATGTCGAAAAAATTCCAGATGGAAAAGCGAACAGAGAAAATTTATATCCAAAAGTTGAAGGAAGATATATGTTTATTGTTTCAATAAAAAATATAAAAGCTGGAGAAGAATTAACGGCTAACTATAATCTTTACACATATCCAAAAACTGGAATTGGCTTACAATCATTCTAAATAAAAAATGTTACCAAAAAACACTAAAGTTGTAGTTATTGGAGGTGGTGTAGTAGGATGTTCCTGCGCTTACCATTTAGCAAAATTTGGATGGAAAGATGTTCTTTTGTTTGAAAGAGATCAACTTACATCAGGTACTACATGGCATGCAGCAGGTCTGGTAAGTCAATTAGGCCCTTCAGCAGGCATCACTAAAATAAGAAAATATTCTTTAGAACTTTATAAAAAACTTGAAAAAGAAATTGATTTTTCAAGTGGTTTAAAACTTAATGGAGCCTTATCAATAGCTACTACAAAAGGTAGATGGCAAGAACTAAAAAGGCAAGCAACCACCGCACAATTATTTGATGTTAATGTTGAAGTATTAAATATTGATCAAATAAAAAAAATATATCCAATCATTAATGAACAAGATATTTGTGGTGGGATTTTTATGCCTGAAGATGGTCAAGCAGATCCGATTGGAGTTACAAATTTACTTGCAAAAGCAGCCAGAAAAGAAGGAGTAAAAATATTTGAAAAATCTCCCGTTGAAAAAATACTAAAAAAAAATGGCCGAGTTTCAGGGGTGATTGTTAAGAACCAAACCATTGAATGTGAATACGTTGTATTAGCTACTGGAATGTGGTCAAGACAAATTGGCGAAGATATGGGCTTCAACGTACCTTTATATCCAGCGGAACATTTTTATATTATCACTGAAGGAATAGATCAGTTGCCTAAAAATATTCCTGTATTAAGAGATTTTGATAACAGTTTATATTTAAAGGAAGATGCAGGAAAAATGTTAATTGGGATTTTTGAAGGTAAATCTATTCCTGCATTTAATAAAACGAATAGAGTTCCGGAAGATTTTTCTTACGGTGAATTTCCAGAAAACTTTGAACATTTTGAACCATATTTAAAAGCAGCTTTAAAAAGAGTTCCAATTTTAGAAAAAGCAGGAATTAGAAAATTTTTTGCAGGACCAGAATCTTTTACACCAGATACGAATACACTTTTAGGTGAGGTGCCTGGATTAAAAAATTTATTTGTTTGCTGTGGTTTAAATAGTATTGGAATCGGAAGTGGTGGAGGAGTGGGAAAAGTTACAGCAGAATGGTTAATGAATGGACATATAAATGAAGATTTATTTATTTATGATATAAAACGATTCCAAAGTTTTCACTCTGAAATAAAATTTATTAAAGAGAGAATTACAGAAACTTTAGGAGATTTATATGGAATGCATTGGCCATATAAACAACATAAAACTTCAAGGAATCAAAAATTATTTCCTTATCATGAAGAATTAAAAAAAGCAGGCGCATGTTTTGGTGTTTCATCAGGTTATGAAAGACCACTTTGGTTTGCTTTAAATAAGGAAAAACCAGAACTTAAGTACAGCTATAATTATCAAAATTGGTATCCAGCGGTAGAACACGAAACTATAAATGCCAGAAAGAATGTCGGTTTATTCGATTTAACTGCTTTTGCTAAATATGATTTAAAAGGAAAAAAAACCCATAGCGAATTACAAAGGATTTGTACTGCTGACATAAAAAATGAAATTGGAAAAACTACTTACACACAAATGTTAAATGAAGATGGCGGAATAGAAGCAGACTTAACTATAGTTTGCATGGAAAAGAATTATTTTAGAATTGTAACTTCTGCAGCTAACAAAGAGCACGATAAGTTTCATATATTAAAATATTTATCAAAAGAAGTTGAATTTAAAGATGTAACCGATGAAATTGCTTGCATTGGTATATTCGGTCCAAAAAGCAGAAAACTAATGTCAAAGTTGTCGAAAGATAATTTTTCTAATGAGAATTTTAAATTTGGTACTAGCAAAGAAATAAAAATAAATAATAAAAAAATTTGGGCGCAAAGATTATCTTATGTTGGCGAATTAGGTTTTGAGCTTTATATAAAAATGAATGAATCAAGAGAGGTATACAATTTGATTAGTCATGCAGGCAAAGAATTTAATCTTTCCCATTGTGGAATGTTTGCTATGGATACAATGAGAATGGAAAAAGGGTATCTGCATTGGGGACACGATATGTCTCCTGAGGAAAATCAATATGAAGCAGGATTAGGTTTTGCAATTAGTTATAAGAAAAATGTAGATTTTATAGGGAAGAAAGCTCTCCTTAAAATCAAGAATCAAAACCCAAAAAAAAAATTAGTAATAATAAGTTTAAAGGATAATAAACCAGGATTTCCATTATTGCTTCATGATGAACCTATATTATTTGGTGGAAAAATTATTGGTAGAACTACATCTGGAAATTATTCTTTTAATTTTAAAAAAAATATGGCCTTTGGTTATATAAACACAGATCAAAAAATTGATTCAGAGAATCTTGAAATCGAAGTTGAAAAAATTAAATATAAAGCTATTATAGAAAGAAAACCACTGCATGACCCTGATAACAAAATTATAAAGAATTAAAATCTTTTTGAGTATTAAAACCTTTAATTATAGCTTGATCATTAATTTCAAAGTTTAATATTTTTTCTTTACTTAATTCTAATATTTTTTTTGCACCTAAATCTCCGGTAATAGTCATGATTTTTTCTTTCATTGATTTATTAAATAAAACTGGATTACCTTGTCTTCCCTTATAAGTTGGTACAAGTATATCTTTTTGGTTTTTGGTTTTAATTAATTGATTGTAAATATCAGCATTTACCATTGGCATATCCCCCAAACATATAAAAAAAGACTCAGTATTATTAGACAATTGTTTCAAACCAGTTTTAATAGATGAAGCCATTCCACTTTCAAAATCTTTGTTAAAAATAAATTTAATCTTCTCATTTTTATCAATAAGTTTTTCAACAACCTCTTTTTGGTATCCTAGAACAATAATTAATTCATCTACAGCACTAGCTAAAACATTTTTTACAGAATGTTTTATTAATGGTATTCCTTTTATTTTTTTGACTAATTTATTTTCACCATTCATTCTCTTTGATTGACCTGCTGCTAGCAAAATTGCTGAAATCATTATTTTTTATAAACTTCAGAAACTAGTTGAGCGATAATAGACAAAGCGATTTCTGGGGCCGACTTGCCGCCAAGTTTAATTCCTATAGGCCCAAAAATTCTATTAATTTGTTCATCTGCAAATCCTGTTTCTTTAAGTCTCGCACATCTATTAGCATGTGTTTTCTTACTTCCAAGAGCCCCTATATAAAAAAATTCTTTTTTGAGTGCATGTTGTAGAGCGGGGTCATCAATTTTAGGATCGTGTGTAAGAGCTACTAAAGCAGTGTTTTGATCTGTTTTAATTTCAGCAAGAGCATCTTTTGGCCATTTATTACTTATTTTAATACCAGGGAATCTTTGTTCAGATGCAAAATAACCTCGAGGATCAATTATAAAGATTTCAAAGTTTAAGTCTTTTGCAAAGTTAATTAAATATTGGGCAATATGAACAGCACCGATGATAATAACTTTTATGGGTCGGATATAATTTTCAACAAAAATATTTGTACCTTCTATTATACCGTTATTTTTTTTATTGAATTGAGAGATGATTTCATTTTTATATTTTTCAAAATTTTTATCTATGGGCTTATCTTTTTCAAAAATGCAACCTTTGCCATCTTCAAGATTTGTTATGACTGAAAATTCAATTTTTTTCCCTTTTTTTTCTATAATTTTTTTAAGTAGTTCTTTTTTCATTTTTAATTAATCTGTTCCAAAAAAATTGCAATCTCACCACCACAAGCCAATCCAACTTCCCAAGCACTTTCGTTCGAAACTTTAAATTCTATTTTCTTAAAAGGTTTTTTTTCTTTTAATAAATCTAAACATTCTCTAACTACTGCAGTTTCAACACATCCGCCCGAAACTGATCCAGAAAAATCTCCTTTATCGTTAACAATCATTCTACTTCCTACTTGCCTCGGAGAAGAACCCCATGTCTGAATAACTGTAGCTAGTACAACGCTCTGTTTACTTGAAAGCCAATCATTGGCTTCGTCTAATATTTTTTCATCAAATGAATTTTTCATTTGTTTTAGTTTAAATTAAAATTTGTAAAATTTGAACTCTTAGCAGCTGGATACTGCTTTTTTAGCCATTACTTTAATAATGTGAGCTCTATATTCAGCTGAAGCATGAATATCGGAGTTTAATCCTTTACTTCCAATTTTTACATTATCAATTGATGAAGGTGAAAAATTGTTTGTTAGAGCTTCTTCAAGCTCTTTTGATCTAAATACACTATGTGCAGCTCCTGTAATTGCTACTCTTATTCCACTTTTTAACTTAGAAACATAAACTCCAACAACAGCGTATCTAGAAGCTGGGTTTGGAAATTTTGCATAACCTGATTTCTCCGGAACTTCAAACTCAACAGACTCTATTAGCTCACCCTTTTTAAGATCTGTTTCAAACATACCCTTAAAAAATTTATCAGCAGGAATTTTTCTTTTACTAGTATTTATAATTGCATTTAATGCTAAGCAAGCCGACGGATAATCTGCAGCAGGATCATTATTAGCAATTGATCCACCGATGGTTCCTCTGTTTCTAACTTGTGGATCTCCTATCCCATCAGCAAGTTTTGAAAGTGAAGAAATTGTTTTTTCTACTTCTTTTGAAGCAGCTACTTCTGCATGAGTGGTCGTAGCTCCTATTCTTAAAGACTTACTCGAAATTTTTATACCTGAAAGGGTTTTAATTTTTTTTATGTTTATAAGATCGGAATATGCAGCTAATCTTAATTTCATTGCAGGAAGAAGGGACATTCCTCCCGCTAAAAAAGTTGCTTTACCTGTATATAACTTTGCGGCTTCTTTTGTATTTGTTGGTGATTTAAAATTAAAATTTTTCATATTTAAGCTGCTGCTTTCTTAGAACCATTTTTTTTTAAAGCTTTCCAAACTTTCTCGGCCGTTGCTGGCATTTGAACATCAGTACCAACAGCATCAATTACTGCATTCATTACAGCTGCTGGCGCTGCAATCGTTCCAGCTTCACCACACCCTTTAGCACCCAACGGATTAGAAGTAGCTGGAGTGCAAGTGTAATCTATTTTAATTTGAGGAAAATTATCTGCTCTTGGCATTGTATAATCCATGTATGACGCTGATGTTAATTGGCCTGATTCATCATAATGCGCATTTTCATATAAAGCTTGTCCAACTCCTTGAGCTACACCTCCATATACTTGACCTTCAACAACCAATGGATTTATAACTGTTCCAAAATCATCTACTACAGTATACTTAACTAATTTTGTTTCTCCCGTTTCTTTATCAATTTCAACCTCACAAATATGTGAGCCTGAAGGAAATGAAAAATTAGAAGGATCAAAAAAAGAAGTTTCAATCAAACCTGGCTCAACTCCTTCAGGAAGAGGGGATTTAACATCTCCAAATGTTCCTGGTAGGTAACAAGCAAAAGCTACTTCACCGATTGTTTTCTTCTTATTTGAATTTTTTAATATAAATTCTCCACCTTTGAAATCTATATCTTCTGGTTTACCCTCAAGCATTTTTGCAGCAACTTTTTTACCTTTTGCAATAATTTTATCACATGCATTAACTATTGCCGTTCCTCCAACTGCAAGTGATCTTGATCCGTAGGTTCCCATTCCAAAAGGTCCTTTATCAGTATCTCCGTGAACAATATCAATATTTTCAATAGCTACACCGAGTTTATCACCAACAATTTGAGCGAACGTTGTATCGTGGCCTTGTCCATGAGAATGAGTTCCAGTAAAAACAGAAACATTTCCTGTAGGGTTAAATCTTATTTCAGCCGATTCCCATAAACCTACCCCAGCACCAATTGACATTACCACTGCTGATGGAGCCACTCCACATGCTTCAAAATAAGTAGAGAAACCAATTCCTCTTAACTTTCCTTTTTTTGCAGACTGTGACCTTCTATTTTCAAAATTTTTGTAATCTGATAACTCTATTGCTTTGTCTAAATGAGCGTCATAATTACCTGAATCTATATTGTGAACTAAACATTGTTGATGTGGAAACTTTTTAATAAAGTTTTTCTTTCTGAACTCTGCTTGATCCATTCCTATTTCTTTTGCAGCTTCGGTAACTATTCTTTCTATTACATATGTTGCTTCTGGTCTGCCTGCTCCTCTGTAAGCATCAGTTGGAGCTGTATTTGTGTAAACACCTTTAACAGTGCAACATGCTGTTGGGATATCGTAAATTCCTAAAAGCAAAGGTGCATATAAATAAGTTGGGGTAACAGCAGCTAGAACTAAAGAATAAGCCCCTAAATTTGCAATTGTGTCGACTTTTAAACCTATTATCTTTGAATCGCTGTTAAGTGCGAGTTCTGCATGGGTAACATGATCTCTCCCATGATTATCTGACATAAATGATTCACTTCTTTCTGCAACCCATTTAACTGGTCTTCCAATTTTTTTTGACGCATATGCGACTACCACATCTTCAGCATAAACATTAATTTTTGATCCAAAACCTCCACCTACGTCAGGTGCTACAATTCTAAATTTATGTTCCGGATGTACAGCATTAAAGGCTGACATAATTAATCTATCCAAATGAGGATTTTGGCTTGCTGTATATAAAGTTAATTCATCTGAAGATGCATTATAGTCACCAATAGCAGCTCTTGGCTCCATCGCATTTGGTATTAATCTATTATTTACAACATCAAGCTTAACAATTTTATCAGCTTTAGAAAAAGCTTCATTAGTTTTTCCTTTATCCCCCAACAAAAAGTCAAAGGATAAATTATTATCAATTCCTTCGTGTATATTTTCAAAACTTGTTGCTTCTTCTGTTTTTATAACCGCTTTTTGTATTTTATAACTTACATTTACAAGTTCAGCTGCATTTTTCGCTTGCTCTAGTGTTTCTGCCACTACAACGGCTACATGATCTCCCACAAAATTTACAGAATCTTTAGCTAAAACGGGATGAGGCGGACATTTCATATCCTTTCCATCTTGACTTACAATTTTCCATCCGCAGATTAGTCCACCAACCTTATCCTTAACAACACAATCTCCAGTAAAAACATCAATTACTCCTGGAGCTTTCATTGCTTTTGAATGATCAACTTTGGTAATTTTGGCTCTGGCATGCGGTGAGCGAACAAAATAAGCATATGTTTGCCGAGGTAAATTTATATCTGCTGTATACCTTCCTTTACCAGTTAGAAATTTTCTATCTTCTTTCCTTTCAATTTTTGATCCAATTAAATCTGCCATATTTTTACTTTCTCAATTCATCACATTTTTGAAGATGCATCTTTAACAGCCGCAACAATACCTTGATATCCCGTACAACGACAAATATTTCCTTCCAACCAATCTCTTATTTGTTGTTCACTCGGATCTTTATTTTTTTGCAGTAAGTCAACTGCACTCATAACCATACCTGGTGTACAAAAACCACATTGTAAGCCATGATGTTTTTTGAAAGCTTCTTGCATAGGATGCATTTTTCCATTTTTTGCAAGACCTTCTATAGTAACTATTTCACTTTTATTACAATCAGCAACTAAAGCTGTACAGCTTTTTACTGAGTTTCCATCTAAATGGACTACACATGCTCCACATTGAGATGTATCGCAGCCTACATGAGTTCCAGTTAAGGATAAATAATCTCTCAAGAAATCTGACAGCATTACACTATCAGGAACATCCTGAGAAATTTCTTTACCGTTAATTTTTAAACTAACCTTTGCCATTATTATCCTCCCCTCAAAAAATAATATCGGCTTACTTATCAATTAAAGCTAAATAAAAAGAATATATCAATGAGAATTTAACGTGAAACAAAATAAATAATTGCAACTGTGAGTAGAATTAAAACAAAAATTATTGAATAAATGTATTTATTTAAAAAGTTTGACTCTAATTTTATAACTCTTTTTTCTTCTATAACCTTTCCAGCATCCTCAGTTTTTTTAATAGGTGAGGTGACATCAGCAAAGCGGCCAAAAAAATAATCTGACATTTTTTTTGCTACCCCACTAATCAATCTTGATCCTAGTTGAGCAATTTTACCTCCAACATCAATATTCACCTCATAAGTTAGTATTGTTGATCCATCATCTTCGTCTAATTTAACATTGGCACTTCCATTAGCAAAACCCACTGAGGATTGTCCTTCTCCAGTCATAGTGTAACTCTGATTCTCAATAATATTTGATAAGGAAACGGTTCCAGAAAATGAAGCATTCATAGGACCTATTTGGTTTGTAGCAGTTACATTAAAAATAGTATCGCTTTCTTTTTCAAAAGAATCACATCCAGGAATACATTGTTTTAAAATGTTTGGATTATTTAAAGCTTTCCATACAATCTCCTTTTTCGCTTTTAATTTATATGATCCAGAAAGTTTCATAATTCAAATAAAATGATATAATATATTTATTATGGACGAAGCTACAAAAAAAGATTTACAATCAGCTGCTTTCGAGAGGTTAATTCACCATTTACGAGAAAGAAAGGATGTTCAAAATATTGATTTAATGAATCTAGCAGGTTTTTGCAGAAACTGCCTGTCTAAATGGTACCGAGAAGAAGCTAAGAAAAAAGGTATAGAAATATCAGACCCAGAAGCCAGAAAACATGTATATGGAATATCTTATGAGGAGTGGAAAAAAAAACACCAAAAATAATTTTTTAGACTAGATATTCAATTGCATATTCCGTGTAGAATTTAGATTCTTTAGTATTTTTAATAATAGGAAGAAAAAGTCCTAAAACATACAATAAAATTATTACTAGAGAAATAATTAGCATAGCTCTGACTGCATTAAATTTCATATAATTATTTTTCTTTTAATCTTGGAAATAATTCTACAAAATTACATGGTTTATGATTTATATCTAGTTGATATTTTAATATTTCATCCCATGCATCAGTAACACCACCTGAAGATCCTGGCAGAGCAAATATATATTTTCCATTTGCTAATACAGCGCAAGCCCTTGATTGCATGGCTGAAGTACCAACTGTTTTATAACTTAATTCTCTAAATAATTCACCAAAACCAGGGATTTCTTTATCTGCAATTTCTTTTATTGCCTCTGGGGTTATATCTCTTCCAGTTAAACCAGTACCTCCAGTAGTTATAATTACATCAAGGTCATTTTTTTTTATCCAATCAAGTAAAATTTTTTTTATTTTATCTTTTTCATCTTTTACTATTTTTCTATCAATTAATTTGTGTTTTTGTTCTGCTATTTTTTTTACTAAGATTGAACCAGATTTATCAGTCTCAATGGTCCTAGTATCTGTTACGGTCAATAAGGCTATATTAACTTGCATGATATTATTATAAAGTAATTATCCATGTTTTTACTAGTAATATTATTTTTTTTTACTGCTTTATTATATTCTAGCGTTGGATTTGGAGGAGGTTCAACTTATTTAGCTCTACTTTTAATTTGGGATGTCCCTTATTATATTTTTCCTGTTATAGCCCTATCTTGTAATATCATTGTTGTTTCTGGAAATTGTTTTAATTACGTAAGGGCTGGAAATTTTAATATTAAACTTTTATCTCCTTATCTAATTGGTTCTATTCCTTTAGCCTTTATAGGTGGGTCGTTAAATATTGAAAAAGAATATTTTGAAATATTATTATTTTTAGTTTTGGCAACAGCAGGTACATTACTATTATTTAAATTTAAGACATACAGCGATATAAAAGAAAGCTATAGAAAAGTTGCACTACCAATTTCCATTTTTATTGGCGGAATATTAGGTTTTGTTTCAGGAGTAGTTGGAATTGGAGGAGGAATATTTTTAAGTCCAATTTTATTTTTAATTAAGGCAGCCAAACCTAAACATATAGTAACAACTGCCTCATTATTTATTTTAATAAATTCAATTTCAGGAGTATTTGGTCAGCTAACAAAAAATACTATTTTAATTGAAGTACAGCAATATTGGTATCTACTGTTAGCTGTTTTAATAGGAGGTCAAATTGGTAACTATTTAAATTTAAAAATTTTTCCAACTCGTATATTAGTTTTAATCACAGCAATCCTCATTCTTTTTGTTTCTGTGAGAATGGGTATAAGATTCATTTAAGTTATAAGGATTTAATTTTGTGCTTTTAAATCTTCATCAACCATATTAGCCACCAATTCATCAAAAGTTATTTTTGGTTCCCAATTTAAATTTTTTTTTGCTTTAGAATAATCGGCCAGAAGTGCATCAACCTCAGCGGGTCTAATTAAATTTTTGTCTAATATTATATGGTCTTTATAATTTAGCCCCACATGAGAAAAAGCTTTTTTAGCAAAATCTTCTACAGAATATTCTTTTCCTGTACCAATCACATAATCTTCAGGATTATCTTGTTGTAACATAAGCCACATAGCTTCGACATAATCTTTAGCATGGCCCCAGTCTCTTTTAGCTTTCATGTTACCTAATTTAATTTTTTTTTGTAAACCTTTTTTTATTCTTGCAACACCATTTGAAATTTTTCTAGTAACAAATTCAAAACCTCTTCTCGGCGATTCATGATTAAATAATAAACCACTTGAGGCATGCAAATTATAGGCCTCCCTGTAATTTTTTGTTAAGTAAAAACCTGTAACTTTAGATATACCGTAGGATGACCTAGGATTGAAAGGAGTATTTTCTTTTTGAGGAGATTCTTTTACTTTTCCAAACATTTCTGAAGAGCCAGCGAAATAAAATCTTATTTTACTACTTACAAATTCTTTAACAGCAGATAGTAAATAATGTGTTCCATTTATATTAATATTTAATGTAGAAAATTCATCTTCAAAAGAATATCCAACGTAACTTTGCGCTGCTAAGTGGTATACCTCATTTGGTTTTATTTTTAAGATAATGTTAAATAAACTTGCATAACTTTCTAGGGATCCAGCATGCAATGTAACATCATTTAAAATATTTCTAATTCTCCAAAGTCTATGGGTTTCATCTTCAAGAGCCACTCTTCTTACAATTCCGTGGACCTTATATCCCTTTGATATTAATAATTCTGCAAGATAAGAACCATCTTGTCCGGTTATACCTGTTATGAGTGCAACTTTTGACATGTTTACTTAAACATTTTGTATAAAAAATAAATACATATTACAAACACATTTTGACATTAAGAAATACAAAATGCTTTGTTAAAGCTTTTTTTGTGCTTTTTGATGTAAATAGAATGGTAATTCGTTTTTATTTAAAAATAATATATAAGAGCAACTACTATCAATAGATAGAACTGTAAAAATGTCAAATAATCCTATTTTCAAAATTTGGTATAAAATTTTTAATAAAAGTAAATATCAATATCTTAAGCATGAAAGTGCCTCATTAGAAAGAATAAAATTTTATAATTCAAATATTTATGAAAAAATTGTCACCATAGAAAAAAATATTAACAGTAATACAGAACTCAATTTTTTACATTCAGGACATTTAGGAGATATCATGTACTCTTTACCAGTTATTAAAGAGTTATCTAAAACTCACAAATGTAAACTTTATATTCAAGCAGATAAACCAATGGAAATTGATTACCAAAACCATCCATCTGGTAAAGTTTATTTGGATAAAAGGATTGTTAATCTATTATTGCCATTGCTTCAGCAACAAACTTTTTTAAATTCTGCAAATATTTATAATAATGAAAAAATTGATGTGAATTTAGATTTGTTTAGAAAGATACCAATAAATATAAGGTTTCATTCTGTAAGATGGTATTCTCATCTAACTGGAGTGCATGTAAACATGCAGGAACCCTGTCTTTTTGTAAAACCTCATAAATTAGTTAAAGACAAAATAGTAATAGTTAGATCTCCAAGATATAGAAATTCATATATTAATTACGAATTTCTAAAAAATACAAAAAATTTAGTATGTGTTGGATTAAAATCTGAATTTGAGGATTTAAAAAAAGAAATTCATAATTTAGAATTTTATGATTGTAAAGATTTTTTAGAAATGGCCGAAATAATTAAAGGAAGTAAATTTTTTATTGGCAATGAATGCTTTGCTTATTCTATAGCAGAAAGTCTAAAAATTCCAAGATTGTTAGAAGCTTCTCCAGATTTTCCAGTTGTTTTTCCTACTAGCTCCAATGGATATGATTTTTATCATCAAAATCATTTTGAAAAGTTATTTAAAAACTTAAGTGAGTCTTAATTATTTTATCTGTAGATAATTTTCTCCACACCGTTGCAATATTTTGAGAATCTATTTTTTTGAAAAGGAAATTCTTTTACTAATTCATCCAGATCTTTATTGATTGTAGTTTTAATTTCGATAACTGAATTAACATCTGTTTTAAAAATGTTTTTCGAGAATAACTTATAATTTATATTATTATCTATCGATATTCTAACATCATTAATTTTAAAGTATTCTCTATAGTAACTCACATGGAGACATGGTTTGCATAAACCATATTGTGGATCAAAAATTCCATTAATTTTTAAATTTTCAAATTTATTGCTATCAATTATTTTTCTAATTTTAAAACGCCCCTCAACACTTGAAATTTTAGTTTCCAAATATAATTTTTTGTCTTTTGTATTAGGATAATTTCGTACGCGTATTTTTTTTCTTGGCGTCAAACCTTCTATTGAGTCTGTGTACATATCGTAATTAATGTTATCAAAATAAAGACTTTCAATTTTTCTAGGTTGATAAATTTGTTTTGCTGTTTTCTTTGAAAGAAAACTTTTAAAATCTACAATTTTATAGTTATCAATTGTTAATTTTTCTTCTATTCTAAAACTCATAAAGTATATCCATTTATAAACGAACCTTTTTGTTTTATTATTTTGCCATCATGACATTTAACTGACTTTAGATTTACTATTGCACCAGAAAATTCTTGTTTTTTTCTGTAGACATCTATGCATTTTGATGTTTCTTTTATATTTAGATATTCTATTGTTGCAATAGAACTATCTTTAATTGCTATTCCAGTATCAGCATTGTTAACAATTATCTTTTTTAAAAA
>CACLHE010000014.1 GCA_902606665.1 uncultured Pelagibacteraceae bacterium | reverse complement strand
AGCACACCACAGAAGAATCCAAGCAGGAATTTTGTCTTGGGGTCAAGATATGGACAATGAACACAATCCTTTTCAGTGTAACTTAGGTTATCAAGTTTCTTTGTCTGGTAAAGGTGAGTGGAATAAAACAACAGACTATGTGGGAAAAGAAGCTTTAGAAAAAATGAAAGAAGAAATTCAACAAGGAAAAAAACCTTACAAACTTCAACTCGTAGGCATGGAATTAGGTGGAAAGCCAATAGAAGAATATGCTCCGGACTTTTGGCTAATTTCAGATGCAAAAGGAGGCAAACCAATAGGTTATATTACATCTCCCTGGTATCATCCAGAAAAGAAAAAAAACATTGCAATGGGATATGTTCCATATGAAGGACATAAAAGTGCTAAAGGATTTCCAATTGGAAATTTTGGTAAAAAATACAAAGTTCACTTGCCAAAGAAATATTCCAATAAACCAGTTGATGCGGTAGTTGTTCCTATACCTTTTACTCAGTCATTCAATGCAAATACGCGTGAAGCAGAGGTTTTAGCTACTTTGAACAAATAATTAGATATTAAAGCTAGCTTTAATACCATCAATAATAAATTGTGTTGCGAGAGCAGCAAGAATGAAAGCCATTACTCTAGCAGTAGTGTGTAAAAATTGTTTAGGTAGAAATTTTACAATATAACTTCCACCTATCATTAATAATAGACTGACGAACAAAGCTGCAATCAAAGCTAAGATAACAGTTATATGAAATTCAGGTAAACTAGCATAGTTTCCTATTAAAAGAATTATTGTGGCTAATGTAGCTGGACCAGCTATAAAAGGAATAGCGATTGGAAAAACTACAATTTCATCATAATTTTTCTCATCTAGAGCTTCCTCTACTTTTTTTTCTCGTCTTATTTTTCTTTTTTCAAAAAGAATATCAATTGCTATAAACATTAGAATAATTCCCCCAGCAATCTTTAAAGAATCTAAGGTAACACCCAATGCTTCTAATAAATATCTTCCAATATAGGCAAAAGCTATAAGAATAAAAAAAGCTATTACTGTGCTTTTTATTGCTATTTGAGTTCTCTTTTTGAATTTTGCATCCTCGGTCAGACTTAAAAAGAATGGTAAATTTCCTATTGTGTCTATAGTTATAAAAAATAATACGAAGGAATTTATAAAAGTTTTTAACATGCTTTTATTTCATATATTTTCATGGCAATAATATGATATAGAGAAAAAATGAATTCAGTATTTATAAACAGAATTATAAGAGCCTGTAAGTTAGATATTACCCTTTATGAAGAAGTAGAAGCAGATAAAACTGCTACATTACAAGCAGCGCTAGTCGTGATTTTATCAAGTTTGGCAGCTGGTGTAGGAGCTATATCATTAGGTGCTTCCAATTTTTTAATGGCTCCAATACTTTCATTAGTTAGCTGGTATATATGGGCTTACTTAATTTATTTAATTGGCGCAAAACTATTTCCAGAAACCACAACTAAATCAAATCATGGAGAACTTTTAAGAACAATTGGTTTTTCTAGTGCACCAGGATTAATTAGAGTATTTGGTTTTACTCCAGAATTAATGAGTATAACTTTTATCGGAGCTGGGATTTGGATGTTAGTTGCTATGGTAATAGCTGTAAGACAAGCTTTAGACTATCAAAGTACTTGGAGAGCAATTGGAGTTGTTGTTATTGGTTTTTTAGTACAAGCCATTGTTTTAATATTTATGCTAAGAATTTTTGGCTCAGCTTAAACAGGAAAAATTGTTTTTGAAGTGTAGCAGGAGTCGCAAATTTTATAGCTATGTTTAATTAAATTTTGTGAAACGCTTTCATCTTTTTTTTTACACTCTTCGCAGATATTATCTAATTCCTCGGTCATATTATTTTACCTAAATATATTGGTTCAGATACAGCTGTTGTCATCCAGCAGTTTTTTAGTTTCCCATCTCTTTTTACTTTTTCTATTTGCCAAATATAATAATATTTTTTTTTATCTTTAGACAGGACATCAACTTTGTAGACTAATTTATTTGGCTCATCTTTTAAAATTATTATTTTGTTATTCTCGTGACTAATTAATATTTTATAACTATCACTATAAATCATTTTTTTGAACCTTTCCAAGGGACCTGTAGACATTTTATTAATTGGGTGAGCAAACTCCCAAGCTTGTTCAATTCCTGCATCCTTATAAGGTTTATTATTATTTTTTAATGAATTCAATTGAATCATAAGCACTTCAAATGGTTTAAGATCCGAGTTTGGTTTAACCAAGTCTGCATTGGAAATATTTGTAAAAATAAAAAAGAAAACTAATAATTTAAAGATTATTCTCATTACTTATTTTCGGCAGGTTTTAATTTACCATCCTCATATTTTGCAGGAGAGTATTTAGTATTTGGGTCAAATCCTCCATAAAATCTTAGATAACCTAAAGCTATTAAAAGAAGAATCACACTAGCTATAGATAATTTTGCTATTGGTATCTTTTTGTTTTTAAGTTTTCCAAGCCAAGAATATAAAAAATAGAGACCAAAAGGTCCCACAATAGCTAATAAAAGTATTATTTTTTTAATCATTTAAATCTAACTTGACCTATCATATGGTTATATTTAGAAATTTACCTTATTTATTTATGAAATCAAAAGCTAAAGTTGTCGTAGTAGGGGGTGGAGTTGTTGGAGTAAGCATGCTCTATCATCTTGCAAAAAAAGGATGGTCCGACGTTGTTTTGGTTGAAAGAAAAGAATTAACTTCTGGCTCTACCTGGCATGCTGCGGGTTTATTACCTCTCTTCAATATGAGTTATTCTGTTGGCCAATTACATAAATATGCAGTTGATCTTTATAAAACTCTTGAAAAAGAAACAGGAAAAAATGTCGGTTTTAGTGTCGTATCAAATATTAGGCTAGCAAGCACAAAAGATAGAATGGATGAATATCATCAATATGCAGGCGTGGCTCAAACAATTGGAGTTAATGTAAAGTTTTTAAAACCAGAACAAGTAAAAGAAATTTGGCCACTATGTAATACCGAAGGATTAATTGGAGCAATTCAACATCCTGAAGATGGATACATTCAGCCAGCGGATCTAACGCAAGCTTTAGCGACAGGCGCAAGAAATAAAGGAGCAGAAATATATAGGAACACTACAGTAGTAGGAATTAAACAAACAAAAAAAGGATGGGTTGTTGAAACTGATAAAGGAACAATCGAATGTGAGCATGTTGTTTCTTGTTCAGGAAATTTTGCAAGACAAACAGGTAAAATGGTAGGTTTAGATATTCCAGTAATACCAGTTGAACATCAATACATAGTTACTGAACCCCATCCAGAAATACAAAAAAGAAAAAAAGAAGGTTTACCTGAAATGGGGGTGCTTAGAGACAGTGATGGTCGTTGGTACATGAGAGAAGAAGCAGGAGGATTAATATTAGGACCATATGAAGATGGAGCTCCTTGTTGTTATGTTGATGGACCGACAAAAGATTCAGAATATGAATTATTTCAAGAAGATTTAGATAGACTCTTACCTCATATAGAAAGTGCTTATCATAGAGTACCAGCATTTAAAGAAGTTGGTGTTAAAAAAGTTTACAATGGTGCAATTTGTTATACCCCAGATGGAAATCCTATTGTAGGTCCTGCATGGGGATTAAAAAACTTTTGGATTAATGAAGGACATAGTTTTGGTATTACAGCTGCAGGTGGTGCAGGCTGGCAATTAGCCGAATGGATTATAGATGGTGAACCTACGATTGACATGCTTGGTGTTGAACCAAGAAGATATGGAGATTATGCAACCAAATCATATTTAAGAGAAAAAAATGAAGAAGCATATCGAAATGTATTTGTTATTCATTATCCTGATGAAGAAAGAACAGCTGCAAGACCTTTAAGAACAGCACCGTGTTATGAAAGATTGAAAAATTTAGGTGCCGTATTTGGGCAAAAATTTGGCTGGGAAAGAGCAAACTTCTTTGCGACAGATGGCATGGAACAAAAAGATGATTGGTCATTTAGAAGATCAAAATGGTTTAAAGCAATAAAAAATGAATGCAAAAATGTAAAAGAGAATGTTGGTCTTTTAGATATGACAGCATTTGCAAAATGTAGAATTAGAGGGCCGAATGCAGAATCATTTTTAGATTATTTAGTTGCCAACAAACTTCCAAAAAAAATTGGTAGAATTAATTTGTGTCATGCTCTTAATACTAATGGTGGTGTTCATTCAGAATTTACAATTATGAGAGAATCTGAGAACAGTTTCTACTTAGTATCGGCAGGAGCTTTTCAAAGATTAGATCATGACTGGATTCTTAAATGGATGCCAACAGATGGGTCAGTTCAGTTTGAAAATTTAACAAATAGCATTGGAGTGTTGGTTGTTTCTGGACCCAAAGCAAGAGAACTTATGAAAAGAGTTTCAAAAGATGATTTTTCAAATGAAAACTTTAAATGGTTAAGTTCAAAGCAAATTAATGTGGGTTATGCACCTGTTAACGCAATGAGAGTAAACTTTGTAGGGGAATTAGGTTGGGAACTTCATCATCCTATGGAATATCAAAATCATATATTTGATAAATTAATGGAAGCTGGAAAAGATTTAGGTCTAAAACCTTATGGTATTAGAGCTATGAACAGTTTAAGAGTTGAAAAATCTTATAAATTAGTTGGAACAGAATTATCTATCGAGTATTCGCCATATGAATCTGGATTAGACAGATTCATACATCCAAATAAAGGAAGTTTTATTGGACTAGAAGCTCTTAACAAATGGAGAGAAAAAGGTTTTCAAAATAAGTTAGTAACACTTGAAGTACATAACATAACTGATGCGGATGTTTTGGGAAATAATCCTATTTACCAAAATGGCAAAGTTGTTGGGAGAGCAACAGGAGGAGATTTTGGTTTTCGATTAAATAAATCAATAGCTTTGGGCATGGTTAAACCAGAACTTGCGACAACAGGTCAAAAGCTTAAAATTGATATTTTAGGTAAAATGCATGACGCTGTAATTTTAGAAGAAAGTCCATATGACCCAGAAAATAAACTATTAAGAGCTTAAATGAAAATCCTAGTCGCAGTAAAAAGAGTTATAGATTACAACGTACAAATTAGAGTTAAAGAAGACGGCACGGGTGTTCACACTGATAATGTCAAAATGTCAACTAATCCCCCTGATGATAATGCGGTAGAGGAAGCAGTAAAACTTAAGGAATCAGGAAAAGCCAAAGAGGTAGTTGCTATTACTATAGGAGAAGAAAAAGCACAAGAAACAGTCAGGAAAGCTTTGGCAGTAGGTGCAGATAGAGGAATTCACGTTAAAGCAGATAGTTACATTGAACCCTTAGGCGTCGCTAAGATTTTAAAAAAAGTTATTGAAAAAGAAAAACCTGATATTGTTTTTATGGGAAAGCAGGCTATCGATGATGATTGTAATCAAACAGGACAAATGTTGTCTGCAATGCTGGGTTGGCCACAAGGCACTTTTACATCGAAAATAGAAGTAAAGGATAAATCAATGCTAGTAACCAGAGAAGTCGACGAAGGTTTGGAAACTTTAGAATTAAACCTTCCAGCTATTGTTACTTGCGATTTAAGACTTAACGAACCACGTTATGCTTCTCTTCCTAATATAATGAAAGCAAAGAAAAAACCAATTGAACAATTAGTAGCCAAAGATTTAGGAGTTGATATTGCTAATAGAATTCAACAATTAAAAGTAGAAGAACCACCTAAAAGGAAAGGTGGAATTAAAGTGGCAAATGTAGCTGAGCTTGTTAGTAAACTTAAAAATGAGGCTAAAGTAATTTAATGTCCGTTTTAGTTATTGCAGAGCATGATAATAAAAATTTAAAAGTATTTTCTTTAAACACAATTAATGCTGCATCGAAAATTGATGTAGATATACACGTTTTGGTAGCAGGTCATAAGTGTGAAAATGTTTGCAAAGAAATAGCGACAATTCCCTTAGTTAAAAAAGTTTTGCATTCCGATTCAGTTAACTATGAAAATTATTTAGCAGAAAATTTAACACCATTAGTTGTTAAATTAGCGAACAAATATACTCATATAATAGCATCAGCAAATACTTTTGGTAAAAATTTTATGCCAAGAGTAGCAGCTTTATTAGATTTATCTCAAGTAAGTGATGTAATTAAAATTAACGGACCAGATAACTTTGTTAGACCTATATATGCTGGAAATGCATTTGCAACAGTTAAAAGCAATGATAAAAAAAAATGTATTACGGTAAGACCTACATCATTTGATCCAGCACCTACCTCTGGAGGATCTGCGCCAATAGAAAAAATTGATGCAGTAGAAGTTCCAAACATTTCTAAATTTATTAAAAAAGAAGAAACTAAATCTGAGAGACCAGAACTTGGAACAGCCAGAGTTGTTATTTCAGGCGGAAGAGGTATGCAAAGTGGTGATAATTTTAAACTAATAAACGCTATCGCTGATAAATTAAATGCCGCAGTAGGAGCGTCGCGTGCAGCAGTTGATGCTGGGTATATAAGTAACGATCATCAAGTCGGACAAACAGGCAAAGTTGTGGTGCCAGATTTATATATAGCGGTAGGTATTTCTGGAGCAATTCAACACTTAGCTGGAATGAAAGAAAGTAAAATTATTGTCGCAATAAACAAAGACGGAGAAGCTCCTATTTTTAGTATTGCTGATTACGGGCTAGAAGCAGATTTGTTTGAAGCATTGCCGCAGTTTCTTGAAGAACTAAATAAACTGAATACTATCCAAAAATAAAAATTTTGATATAGTCGCCATATGCCAAGAGAAGCTATGGAATATGATGTAGTTATTGTTGGGGCTGGTCCAGCAGGATTAGCTACTGCGATAAAATTAAAACAACTCGATCCTAGCTTAAATGTTTGCATATTGGAAAAAGGATCTGAAGTTGGAGCCCATATTTTAAGTGGAAATGTTTTTGAAACTAAAGCGCTTGATGAGCTCTTGCCAAATTGGAAAGAACAGGGAGCACCCATAAAAACAAAAGTTTTAAAAGAAAAATTTATGTTTTTGGGAAAAGATAAATCTTTAAGTTGGCCAACTTGGCTTTTACCTTCTGTTCAAAAAAACCATAAAAATTATATTATTAGCCTCGCTAATCTTTGTCGTTGGTTAGCTGAGCAAGCAGAAAAGTTAGGCGTAGAAATATTCCCAGGATTTCCAGCAAGCGAAGTTATATATAAAGATGATGGTTCCATTAAAGGAGTAGCTACTTTAGATATGGGTTTAGATAAAGATGGAAACAAAAAAGAAGGCTATCAAGAAGGTATGGAGCTTCATGCTAAAGTCACAGTATTTGCTGAAGGATGCAGAGGACATTTAGGCAAGCAATTAATTAAAAAATTTAATCTTGATACAGGAAAAAATCCTCAACAGTATGGTATTGGATTTAAAGAAATTTGGGAAGTAAGCGATAAACAGCATCAAGAAGGCTTAGTTATGCACACAGCTGGATGGCCGCTTGATAACAAAACTTATGGAGGAAGTTTTGTTTATCATGCTGAAAAAAAACAAATTTATATCGGGTATGTGATTGGTCTGGACTATAAAAATCCCCATCTATCACCTTTTGATGAATTTCAAAAATTCAAAACACATAAAGATATTAGAAAAATGCTTGAAGGAGGTAAACGAATAGCCTTTGGTGCGAGAGCCTTAATCGAAGGTGGACTTCAAAGTTTGCCCAGAATGTATATGCCTGGAGGATTATTAATAGGTTGTGACGCAGGAACACTAAACATGCCAAAAATCAAAGGTTCTCATACTGCTATGAAAAGTGGAATGATTGCTGCAGAAACTATCTTAGAAAACATAAAAAATGCAAAAGATTTATCTATTTATGAAGAAAAATTTAAAAAAAGTTGGGTATATAAAGAACTTCATTCAGCAAGAAATGTTAAACCAAGTTTCAGCTGGGGTTTAACTTTAGGAATAATTTTTACAGGATTGGATCAAATTTTATTTAGAGGAAAACTACCTATTACTTTAAAACATAAACATGCTGATTATGAAACATTAAAGCCTGCAAATAAAATGAAAAAAATTGATTATCCCAAACCTGACGGTAAACTAACATTTGATAAGACCAGCTCTGTTTATTTGACTGGAACCAATCATACAGAAAATCAACCAGTGCATCTCAAATTAAAAGATCCTAATTTACCAATTAGTTATACCTTAAAAGAATATGATGAGCCCGCCCAAAGATATTGCCCCGTAGGAGTATATGAGGTTCAAAAAGAAAAATTTATTATAAATTCACAAAATTGTATTCACTGCAAGACATGCGATATCAAAGAGCCGTCTCAAAATATTACCTGGGTAGTTCCAGAGGGAGGCGGAGGCCCAAAGTATGGAAATATGTAATAATAAGAAATTTCTGCATATTTCTTTAAAGATTATATTTATTTTATTTTTTTTTAACCCAAGTTTTGCTGATATAGATTTTAAAAGACTAGAAAACAAAAAAGTTTCTTATTTAGATTTTTTTTTACTAAAATTTGAAAATAAATTAATAAGTAGCAGTCAAATACTTAGAACACAAATGTTTGCTACAAGAGTTCAGTATTCTGGAATAGGAGTTAGCGTTAAATTTGATGAGAAGAAAAAAAATATTTTTACAGAAATATATGCTGTTATGGATAAAAATAGATATTCTAAAAAAAAATATAAACAAAAGCTTAGTGATTGTAATCAAGTTAGAAACTTACTTTTTTATAAAAAATATGGTTATAAAATATTTACTCAAAAAAGAGACCCCAATCTATCAGAAGATATAATGAAGAATATTTTTATAGAAAATTTTTTTGATAATCTCAGTTTTAACGATAAAGAAATTGAATTTTTATTAAAAAATATGTTTGTTAGAGTAACAATATTTCATCCAATTAATAAAACTGAGTTAATTTGTTCTGGAAAAGTTAATGATTACGAATTAAGATAAATTTAATTAAGAAAGATCTATTGCAAACTGTTTAAGTTTCTCTAGTGGAATTATTTCAAGCGTCTTATAATTGGTTTTTTTTAAAAAAATTTTGCAAGCATGTCCCGTATCTATAGATTGGGCAAAAGTTGATGCACAAACACACCAACAGTCGCCTTCTTTTAATCCTGGAAAACCAAATTCTTCGTGAGGTGTAATTAAATCATTCCCAGCTTCTTTTGCCCACACTAAAAATTTTGTAGTTACTTTTGCACAAACCGTATGCATGCCATGGTCAATTTCATCAGTATTACAACATCCATCTCTATACCAACCTGTTAAAGGGTCAGTAGAGCAAGGTTCAAGCTCTTCTCCCAAAACATTTTTTTGTAATTCTTTTTTTTCCATTATAATTTTGTTGGATTTTTTTCGTTTTTGTATATTTTTTTAGGATCAAATTTTTTTTCTTTTTCTTTAAATTCCATTTCTATCTCTTTTTCATTTTTTATTTTCCCCAAAGGAATTGATCTATAAAAACAAGATCTATAACCTACGTGGCAGCTGGATCCATCTCCTATATCGACTAACAACCAGACCGAATCTTGATCATCATCGATTCTTATTTCTTTTACCTTCTGTATAAATCCGCTAACCTGACCTTTACGCCATAATTTTTTACGTGATCTGCTCCAATAATGAGCTTCTTTAGTTTCGATTGTTTTTATTAGAGCCTCTTCATTCATGTAGCCATGCATCAAAATACCGCCATTTAGAAAATCAGCAGTTATGACTGGAATTAGTCCATTTTTATCAAATTTTGGGGCTAAATACTTGCCTTCTTCTACTTCTTTTATATTATCTCTTTTTTTAAACATAAAATACATTATATAAGTGTTTAAAGTAAAATGAAGTTAAAAACATGAAATTAGTAAAAACAGATCAAATAAAAAAAAAAGTCCAACAAGAAGTGTCGGATGAAAGCGCCCAAGAGGCAGTCAAAACAATAATAAAGTGGATAGGTGAAAATCCTGATCGAGAAGGTTTAAAATCAACACCTTCAAGGGTCATTAAAGCCTTTAAAGAATATTTTGGAGGCTATGGAGAAAATCCTGCAAATTATTTAAAAAAGACTTTCACAGAAGTTGAAGGTTATGACGACATGGTAATTGAAAAAAATATTAGCATAAGAAGTCATTGTGAACATCATATGGCACCAATCACAGGCGTTGTTCACATCGCCTATATTCCTTCTGACAGAGTAGTTGGTTTAAGTAAACTAGCTAGAGTGGCTGAGGCTTTTTCAAAAAGATTACAGACGCAAGAACGTCTAACAATGCAAATAGCAAAGACCATTATGGATGTTTTGCAACCAAGAGGTGTCGCAGTTACTATCGATGCAGCGCATGAATGTATGACAAATCGAGGCGTTAAAAAAGAAAAGACAACAACGGTGACCAATTACTTTCTTGGTGCATTTAAGGATGATTTAAGTTTTCAAAATCGATACTTAAGATATATTAACAAAGATTAATATATAATAAAAAAAATTCATAAATTTAAAGATGAGCGAAAAGTTTAAAGCTATAGTACTTAACCAATCTGGAAAAGATTTTTCTAGAGAAATAAAAACTTTAGATAAAAGTTTTTTTAAAACTGGTGACGTTCTTGTCAAGATTGATTATTCTGGACTTAATTACAAAGATGCTTTGATTCTCAAAAATGGGGCTACACTTGTAAAAGAATATCCCCATATACCTGGAATTGATTTTTCAGGAAAAGTTTTGGAGAGTGCAAATAATGATTTAAAACCTGGGGATGAAGTTGTTTTGACTGGCTGTAGAGTTGGAGAGATATATCCTGGAGGGTATTCTCAATTAGTAAAAGTAAAAAGTGAATTGCTAGTAAAAAAACCAAAAAATATATCAAGCAAAAATGCAATGATACTTGGTACAGCGGGATTTACTTCATTAATGTGTGCTTTTGCAGTAAAGGCAAGAGAAGAAATTTTGTTAGGAGAAAAAGTTAAAGAAGTTTTGGTAACAGGAGCAACAGGTGGAGTAGGTAGTATAGCTGTAATGGTTCTTTCTAAACTTGGTTATAATGTTACTGCGGTAACTGGAAAAAAAGAAAAGTCGGGATTTTTAAAAGAGTTTGGAGCAAAAAATGTTATTGAAAGAAAAGAATTTGAAGGAGAACCAAAACTATTAGCAAAAGGTTTATGGGATGGAGTCGTTGATACGGTAGGAGGAAATATTTTAGCTAACGTTATTACCCAAACAAAACCAAGTGGTATAGTTGCAGCATGTGGGAATGCAGGTGGAATAAAGCTTAATACGTCAGTGATGCCTTTTATTATTAGAGGTGTTAAATTATGGGGAATAGATTCTGTGATGATTAGTAAAAAAAGGAGAGAATTTATTTGGTCTCAAGTGCCTGAGTTAATAGATTTTAAACTTTTAGAAAAAAATATAAAAATGGTTAATTTAGAAGAATTACTAAATATTTTTCCTAAAATGCTTAAAGGAGAAACTTTAGGTAGAATTTTAGTAGATCCAAATAAATAAAATATGGATTGGGATAAATTAAAAATATTTCATGCTGTAGCAGAAGCTGGAAATTTTACTAAAGCAACATATATACTTAATCTCAGTCAATCTGCAATTAGTAGACAGATCCAATCATTAGAAGAAGAATTGAAAACCCAATTATTCGAAAGGCATGCTAGAGGTTTATCTTTAACTGAAAATGGAGAATATTTATTTAAAACTGCCCACGAAGTAATTTCTAAATTAAAAGATGTAGAATCAACTTTAATGGATAAGAAAGATAAACCAAGTGGAAAATTGACGGTGACTACATTTGTAAGCTTTGGAACAACTTGGTTAACTCCCAGGATTCAAGAATTTATGAAACTCAATCCAGAAATAGAAGTTGAACTAATTTTCGATGATAAGGAATTAGATTTAAGTACGCGACAAGCAGATATTGGTATATGGGCAAGACGTCCAAAACAATTAAACTACATACAAAAAAAATTGATAGATATTAACTATCATATTTATGGTTCAGCTAAATATTTAGAAAACTATGGACATCCTAAAAATTTATCTGATCTAAATAAGCATAAATTTATTTCTTATGGAAGAGGAGCTCCATCACCAGTTTTTAATCCTGACTGGGCATTAAAATTAGGTGTTAAAGATAATAAAAAAAGAAAGCCAATCATGAAAGTAAATAGTGTTTATGGTTTATTGCTTGCAGTACAAAGCGGAGTAGGTTTAGCTGCGCTTCCAGATTACATCACAGTATCAGTGCCAAATATTATTAGAGTTTTACCTCAAATCGAAGGACCAAAAACAGAAGCTCATTTTGTTTATCCTCAGTCACTAAAAAATGTTGCTAGAATTATCGCCTTTAGAAATTTTTTGTATAGTAAGATAAAAAAATGGGAATTTTAATAACTACTTATGTGTTTCGGCTTTTATCTTAAGGCGAGCACCTTCTTGAATAGACAAAGTTTTTTGATTTAGTACACCTTCAATATTTGCTGTTTTTTTTACTGAAATATTATCTGCATTGACATTACCCTTAAGTTTGCCACCCAAAGATGCTGATTTTGATTTTATATTTCCAGAAATATTAGATTTAGAATGAGTTACAATTTCTTCTGCTTTAATGTCTCCATTAATTTTAGCATCCACTATAACTTTGTCTTTCTCAATCACTTCACCATCAATTGATACATCTGATAAAAGTATTGAGGTTTTTTCTGAGGCCATATATCAATTCCTATACAACTTATCATATACACCCAGAAGATAGTCTCATACACAATTTTTAGTTGTATTTGATGCGACAAAATGATACTGATAATCATTCTCATTGCAATTGATTATCAATATCATTAAATATGTTTTTTTAATTAATTTAAATGAAAGGAATAATACATGAAAAAATTTTTTTTAAGTTTATTCATATTATTAAGCTTAGTTAGTATTTCAAAAGCTAATGAAGTTAATATCTTTAGTGCAAGACACTATGATTCAGATGTTCAGCTTTATGAAAAGTTTACAGCAAAAACTGGCATCAAAGTAAATGTAGTATCTGGAAAAGATAAAGCTCTTCAAAAAAGAATAATAGAAGAAGGAGAAAGTTGCTTAGCCGACCTTTATATTACCGCAGATGCTGGAAGATTAGGTGCTTTTCAAGAAAAAGGAATGTTTCAAAGAGCAAGTTCATCAGCTCTGAAAAAAGCTATACCATCTAATTTCAGATCAGCTTATTGGTATGGAATAGCTAAAAGAGCACGTGTGATTTATTACGATCCATCACGTACAAACCCGCCAAGCAATCTAAGCTATGAAGATTTGGCTGATTCTAAATTTAAAGGAAAAGTTGTTATTAGAAAATCTAACAATGTCTACAACCAGTCACTTGTTGCATCTTTAATAGCTAACAATGGTAAAAAGAAAACTGCAGAGTGGGCGAAAGGAGTAGTTAGTAACATGGCTAGAAAACCGAAAGGTAATGACAGAGCTCAAATCTTAGCTGTTGCTGCTGGCGAAGCAGAATATGCAGTAGCTAATACATATTACATTGCTTTGATGTTATCTGGTAAAAAAGGTGCTGAACAACAAGCAGCTGCTAAAAAAGTTAAACCCTTTTTTCCTAATCAAGATGGAAGAGGAACTCACATGAATATTAGCGGAGGAGGAATTTTAAAGCATGCTCCAAACAAAGCTAATGCAATTAAGTTATTAGAGTTCTTATTAACTAAAGAAGCTCAACAACATATTGTTAATAATACGTTCGAATACCCAATGATTGACGGTGTTGAACCTAACGAATTGATAGCTCAGTTTGGTCTAGGATTTAAACAGGACTTAAAAACTAAGGTATCAAAATATGGAAAAAACCAAGCTGCTGCTTTAAAAATAATGACAGAGGCAGGTTGGGAGTAAAAGTACCCCATATAAACATGAAGCGCACAAACAAAATGAAATTTGATTTAAACAAGCCCTTAATTGATTTGAATAAATCTTCTACTGGATGTGCGCCATGTTTAAATGAAGCTTTAAAAATTGATAGACAAATTAACGAAAGACCGTTGAATGAAATTAAAATAGAAGAAATAAAAAAAATTGTCAGATCAATTTTTCAAAGCTCAAAAAATGATATTAAAAAAATTTAATTTTTGGTATATAAATTCTTTTCTAATTTCTATATTAGTAGCATTACCTATCATCACAGTTTTTTTTGGATTTTTTGAATCTACTTCAGATTATTTTTCACTTTTAAAAAATACATTTTTATTAACCTATATTTCTAATTCTATTTCACTTTTAGTTGGAGTTTTACTTTTAACTTTCTTATTCGGTGTCGGAGCAGCTTATTGTGTCTCTTTTTATGATTTTCCCGGAGTAAATTTTTTTAAATGGGCACTAATATTATCATTTGCAGTGCCAGCTTATATCTACGCGTATTCACTTACTGCTTTTTTTGAGAATTATGGTACAGCTTTTTCAATTCTTACTAATATATTTGGTCCTTACGAATATAATGCATTTATACCAAAATTTGACGGTTTGCTTGGTTCGGTATTATCAATATCTTTCTCATTATTTGGCTATGTATATGTTTTATCAAGAGCATCATTTTATTATCAATCGCAAAATTTAATAGATGTTGGAAAAAATCTTGGATTAACATCAAAAAAAACTTTTTTAAAAATTATTCTTCCCTCAGCTAGACCTGCTATAGTAGTTGGACTTTCATTAGTAGCAATGGAAACGTTGTCTGATTTTGGAACTGTCTCTTTTTTTAGCATATCAACTTTAACAACCGCAATATATAACGCTTGGATTGCTTTTGATGATTTAGCCTCGGCAAATCAATTATCATTTATATTATTGTTATTTATTTTGTTTTTATTTTTTGTTGAAAATTTTTCAAGAAAAAGGGCTAGATACCATTCTCCGTCAAGAGGAGGTTTTGTTAAAAGATCAAAAATTAAACTCAAAGGCTTAAAATCTTTTTATGCAGTTATCTTTTGTAGCACATTATTTTTTTGCAGCTTCCTTTTTCCTGTCATGCAAATGATTTATTGGACACTTAAATTTCCTAAATATTTACAGGATTTAAATTTTTGGACCATAGGATTTAATACCCTTTTATTAGTATTTTTATCTTGTGTTTTAATGGTTGTTTTTGCATTTATTGCAAATTATGGGAATAGAGTAACTAAAAGTAAGTTTCTTGAGATTTTAACAACTTTTTCCGTCTCTGGATATGCAGTTCCAGGTGTAATTCTAGCAGTCGCTTTTATAACTTTAGTTTCCTACTTAGATAGTTTAATTTTATTTAACTTCAAAACAATGTTCATAGGATCTATTTTTGGATTAGTTCTTGTTTATTTTGTTAGATTTTTTGCTTTATCTTCAAATGGTATTAAATCAGGATATTTGAAGATTAACCAATCAATGGATGAAAGCGCTTATCTTTTAGGATATTCAAAATTTAAAACTTTTACCAAAGTTCATATTCCCTATCTTAAAAATAGCATGTTCCTGGTAAGCATTTTAATTGCGATAGAAATAATTAAAGAACTACCCATTACCTTAATACTTAGACCATTTAATTTTGAAACATTTGCTACAACTGCATATATTTACGCTTCACAAGATCTACTAGAAGCTGCTGCGGCACCTTCGTTATTTCTTATTTTGATAGCTAGTATATTTATTTTATTTGTTTCAAAATATATATTATCTGATAATTAATAAATTTTATGAGTGAAAATTTTTTAGAAATTCAAGATGTTACTTTTGCTGCAAGCAAGAAAAATAAAGTAAATAATGTTACTTTTAATTTAGAGAAAGAAGGTGAAATTGTTTGCTTGTTAGGACCTTCAGGAATAGGAAAAACAACAATACTCAGGACTATTGCGGGACTAGAAAAAATTGAAACTGGCAAAATTATTTTAAGAGGAAAAACCATTTCATCTCCTAGCTTTCACATGGAAC
>CACLHE010000013.1 GCA_902606665.1 uncultured Pelagibacteraceae bacterium | reverse complement strand
CTTGCCCGCTCCACTCACTATCTTTAAATTCTCCTTTATAAATATAACCATTGGGCCAAATTTCAGTTCCTTGTCCATTTTTTTTTGTGCCAACCCAATTCCCTTCATAAGTTGTTTTGTCTGTATAAGTCCATTTACCAAAACCATCTACACAATTTCCTTCACAACCCGTCTTTCGAGCTGATACTGAAGTCGTAATTAAAAAACCTAAAATTATATAAAAGATATATTTTTTCATTGTTCCATTTTACACAAAATTATATAAAAAAAAATCTCTCCCGACATAATATCGGGAGAGATTATCAAAAGATTAAGTATTACAAATGTTTATTTTGTAAACTTTTTCCAAACTTTTTTGTTGTCTTTTAGCCATTTTTTACCAGCATCTTCGTGAGTCATTTTGTCAACGTCAACTAAAGCTGCCATTGCACCAATTTGACCTGTAGAGAAAGACATTTTCTTAAATGCTTTTGCTGCCGCCGGATGAGTTTTTACAAAGTCTGCATTTACAGCCTTTTTCAAATAACCATCTGGTGAACCGCATTTTCCATCTCCACCGTCTTCTGGTCTACAACCAGCAGTGTACGGAGGGAAGTCTATAAATGTAAAACCAGCACCATCTGTAAAGTTTGGTGTCCAGTTGAATATTATAGTTCCTCTGTTTTCTTTTTTAGCTGCTGCTAATTCTGCCCAAAGTGCATCTGCACTTCCAGCAAACTTAACTACCCAAAGATCTCCTAACCCTAAAGCTTCAATTCTTTGAGGTATTAAATCTCCGTGCCAAGTTTGTGGACCTTCTAACATTCGTCCTTTTCCACCTGAGTCAGGTGTTACAAAGTTCTTAGCGCAGTCTGGATTTTTTAAAGCAGTCCAATCTGGTAGACCTGGACATTTTTCAGCTACCCAGTTTGGATAACCCATGTCCTCAAGAGTTCTTGCTTCATGATCGCCCCAGTCAAGTAAACCGCCTTTGTCGAGAGCTGTGGTAAATGATTTACCAAAAGCAGATTCCCAAACTTCGTGTGATATATCTATATCACCAATACGAATTGATTCGTAAACCGCTTGTGAGTCAGCTGGTACATATTCCACATTATTTCCCATACTTTCAAAAATTCCACCAATCACGTAAGCCATAACAACTTGACTTGACCAATTGTGTGTTGGAATTCTGATAGGTTTCTTACTATCCGCAGATAAAGCAATTCCTGTGAAACTAACAAAAGAAATTACTATTGCAGATAAAAGAGATATTAGTTTTCTCATATGTTCCCCCATAATAATATTAATATTATTAAGAAAATTGTATGGTTTGGGTCATGATGAGTCAATGAACATTGCGTAGAAATTGGGTCTTGATATAGTCTTGCTATATATGGATAAAAATTTAACTAGCATGGATATTAAAGATCCTGGGCTAAGATCATTACCACCAGGAGTTGAAAGATACGTAGTTAAAGGCGGAGGACTTTCTGTAATTACTTTAGATCCTAATGACAAAATTGAAATAACTGATACCGAAGGAAAACAAAAATGTGAAATAATTGTTTTCAATAAAGATGGAAAAGCTGACTGTAGTTTACTAGGACTTAAAGAAAAATACGATCCAAAAAATATAAAAAAAATTTTGTCTGATAAAAGTGAAAGCGCTTTTCAAGCAGCAAACGCTTTAAATAAAAGAAATTTAAATGTAGGAAAAGCAAAAGCATCTGTTTTATTTAGTGAAGATTCTGAAGCAGGAGAAAAAGTAAATTTAGTTTCTAAAGATAAATGCACCTGTGTATTTTCTGCTCCTGGCAACGCTATGAAAATAGACGCACAAAATCCTCCAACAGATTTGCTTTTAATGATTGAACGTTCGAAACCAAATAAATATAAAGATAAAGATAAGCCAAATATTCCTGAACCTCTTGTGGATCCGCTTGATGAAATACTTATTCAACATAGCACAGCTATTGAATACCAAGTAAAAAAAGGAGATTACATTCAAATTATAAATCCGTTTGGAAGGCAATGTTCGGATTTTTTAGCTTTCGATACAGCAAAATTAGAAAAAGGAATTGAGCGAGAATTGGATCCATTAACCACAAGAACATTTATGGGTGCCCTCTACCCTGCTCCTGGTTTGTTTTCAAAATTTTTTGATAGAGACCAAGAACCAATGATTGAAGTAGTAAGAGATACCGTAGGAAGACATGACACATTTAATCTAGCATGTACCTCAAAATATTATGCAGATGCAGGATATTTTGGTCATGCAAACTGCTCAGATAATTTAAATGCTGCTTTAGAAAAATATGAGATTGAAAAAAGAAAAGGCTGGCCTGCTATAAATCTTTTTTTTAATACTATCGCAAATGCACAAAATGCTGTGATCGGTGGTGAATCTTGGGCTAGACCCGGAGACTATGTATTATTTCGCGCATTAAAAGACTTAACTTGTGGAACTACTGCGTGCCCAAGTGATATTGATGATTGTAATGGCTGGGATCCAACTGATATTTTTGTTAGAGTTTATGACAAGAAAAAAGAATTTTCAAAAGCGGTAGCATTTAGAATGAAAACAGATTCAGAACCAAAATTGACTAAAGAAACTGGATTCCACAAAAAAACTTCCAAACTTACTAGAAATTTTATTGATTATAATGGTTATTGGTTAGCTAATAATTATACAAATTATGGAACCATTAAAGAATATACCGCTTGTAGGGAAAAAGCTATTGCAATTGACTTATCTCCATTAAGAAAATTTGAAATAGTTGGACCAGATTCTGAAAGTTTAATGCAATATGCTCTTACAAGAAATATTAAAAAACTTTCAATTGGACAAGTGAGCTATGCTGCTATGTGTTATGAACATGGGGGTATGGTGGATGACGGAACAATTTATCGTATGGGTAAAGAAATGTTTAGATGGATTGGCGGTCAAGAATATGGTGGTGAATGGCTTAGAGAGTTAGCAAAGAAAAAAAATTACAAAGCTTGGGTAAAATCTTCGACTGATCAAATTCATAATATTTCTGTTCAAGGACCAAATAGTAGAAAAATTCTTGAGAAATTTGTTTGGACTCCACCTGTTCAACCAACAATAAAAGAACTTCAATGGTTTAGATTCACCATTGGAAGAATTGGCGATGATTTAGGAACTCCAATAATGGTATCTAGAACTGGATATACTGGTGAGTTAGGATTTGAAGTTTGGTGCCATCCAAAAGATGCTCCTGAAGTTTGGGATAAAGTTTGGGAGTGTGGGAAAGATCTTGGTATATCTCCAATGGGGCTTGAAGCTTTAGATATGGTTAGAATTGAAGCAGGATTAATTTTTGGTGGTTTTGAATTTAGCGATCAAACTGATCCGTTTGAAGCTGGTATTGGTTTTTCTGTCGCTTTAAAAACTAAAGAAGATGATTTTGTTGGAAAAGAAGCTTTAATAAAAAGGAAAGCTTCTCCTCAAAAAAAATTAGTAGGTCTTGAATTAATAGGAAAAGAACAGGCTATCAATGGTGACTGCGTGCACGTAGGAAGAGCTCAAGTTGGTTTAATAACTAGCGGAATGATATCCCCTGTGCTAAATAAGAATATTGCACTTTGTAGAATGGATGTTAAATTTTCAGAAATAGGAACAAAAGTCGAGGTAGGAAAAATTGATGGGCATCAAAAGAGAATTGGAGCAAAAGTTGTTAAATTTCCTTTTTATGATCCAGAGAAAACAAAAGTAAAATCGTAATATGGCATTTCCAAAAAAAGCAAGATTTGTAGTTATAGGAGCTGGTATTCATGGATTAAGTACTGCTTGGCACTTAGCAGGAAAACTTAAGAAAAAAAATGGTAACGGTTCAAATAACGATATCGTTGTTTTGGACAAAGATGGAATAGCATCTGGTGCAAGTGGTGTTGCTTGTGGTGTAGTAAGAAATAATTATTTTCAACCCGCAATGAGAGAATTGATGATGCATAGTGTTAAGGTTTGGGAAAGTGATCCTAAAAATTTTAGTTATCATCCGGTCGGTTATATGCAAATAAGTCCTGAAAGCATGCATAAAGATGTAGCAAGTATTTATGAACAGCAAAAAGCTATAGGCTATGAGTCAGATTTTATTGAAGGTAAAAAAGATTCAATGGAATACATGAAAGGCATGTTTCATGACTGGCAAGCAAAAGGAATTACTTCTGTGCTTCATGAAAAAAGAGGAGGTTATGCAAATAACACAGCTTCAATTTATGGTTTAGCAAACAAAGCCGAAAGTTACGGAGTAAGGATTATTACAGGAACAGAAGTTACAGGATTTAAAAGAGGAAGTAACAGCAAGGCTGTAACTGGTGTTGTAACTTCAAAAGGAACTATTGATTGCGAACAGGTAATTGTTGGAGCTGGCCCGTGGGTAAAAAGATTTTGGGATATGCTAGAACTTCCTAAAAAAATTTCAATTAAAGATGAAAAAGGTAAAATCCATAAAGATTATCCAATGTGGATATATTGGATGTTAACTGAAGGCGTGCTTGGTGTTGATCCTAATATGCAAAAAACTGATGATGGAAGTATGCCACCAGTAATTCATGTGGATAGTGATGCTCATTTATATTCTGACGTTGACGGATCTTTGATAACAGACAAAATGTGGGGAATTTATTACAAACCAGATTTCAATTTTAAAGGAGTTCAAGGTGGTTCTGCTCCCTATAAAATAATTAGACCAGTTGATGAAGTAAAAGTAGATCCTTATGGACCGGCTTCTCCAGAATATCAAACAACTGCAGAATTTGCTCACATGTGGTGTTCGGCATTAGCTCATTGTCAAAAAAGATTTATGGGAAAAATTAAAACCTATCACAAAGGACCTTCTGGAGGACTTGGATGTTTTACCCCAGATTCTTTTCCTATCTTTGATAAATTTTGTGAAAATGTTTATTTTATAGCGGATTCCAATCATGGATATAAAATGATTGGTGTAGGCGATTTAGTTTCTGATGAACTTTTAGGAAAAGAAAGTTCACTTCTTAAACCTTTTAGATTCGATAGATATGCTAAAGGTGAATTACATCCTGTTTCTAGTAGTCCATTTCCTTGGAGCTAAATTCAGAAAATAATTTATGGCAAAATCTAACACTTACAAAGCTGGCAGGCATTTCTTACAAGTTCCTGGTCCAACAAATTTTCCTGACAGAATTTTGCGAGCGATGGATCGTCCAGCTATGGATCATCGAGGTCCTCAATTTGCAGAGTTATCAAAAAGAATCCTAGATAGAATTAAATTAATATTTAAATCAACAGATCCAGTTATAATTTGGCCAAGTTCAGGAACAGGAGCTATGGAAGCTTCTATAGTGAATACTTTAAGTGAAGGAGATAAAGTTTTGATGTTTGAAACTGGACACTTTGCTACTGAATGGTGTCAAGCCGCACGAAGATATAAAGTAAATGTAGATTTTATTCCAGGTGATTGGCGACATGGCGCAGATCCTAGAATTGTTGAAGAAAAATTGTTAGCTGATAAAAAACATGAAATTAAAGCTGTTATGGTTACTCATAACGAAACTTCCACCGGAATAATGAGCAGGGTAGAGGAAGTAAGAAAAGCAATTGATAGTGCAAAACATCCAGCATTATTTATGGTGGATACTATTTCTTCTTTAGGTTCATATAATTATGAACATCAAAAATGGAAAGTAGATGTTTCTGTAGGGGGATCACAAAAAGGTTTAATGTTACCTCCGGGACTTTCTTTTAACGTTGTTAGTAAAAAAGCATTGGAAGCATCCAAAAGTTCAAAACTTCCAAAATCCTATTGGCAATGGGAACAAATGTTAGAAAATAATAAAAATGGTTTTTATCCATACACGCCAGCTGTAAATATTATGTACGGATTAAACGAAGCAATAAATATGCTACTGGAGGAAGGTTTGGACAATGTTTTTGCGCGTCATGCTAGACATGCTGAAGCAACAAGAATAGCGGTTGAAGCTTGGGGCTTAGAAATACTTGCTAAAAATCCAAAGGAACGTTCAAATTCAATAACTGCAATTTTAATTCCAGAAGGCCATGATGCAGATAATTTAAGAAAAATAGTTTTAGATAACTATGATATGTCTCTAGGTACTGGGCTTGCCAAAGTAAAAGGGAAAGTATTTCGAATTGGTCATCTTGGAGATTTTAATGATCTTATGCTATCAGGCACTCTTGCAGGCGTTGAGATGGGTTTAAAACAGTCAGGTATACCTTTTAAAACTGGAGGGATAATGGCTGCGCTAGATTTTCTTTCAAAGTAATTTCCAGGATTTTCTTATTTAAATCTAAGAAATTAAATTATTAAATGCATCCAGATTCAATCTTAACGCGAAAGATGAATTATATGCTTAATCTTATAGTCCTTTTCCTCGGAGCTAAATCTAGACGAGTATTTATTTTTCAGCTAACATATTTCCAAGTTATAAGTTCAAAAAATAAATCTTTGAGGGAGGGTTGGTTTTATGACAGATCTGGAAAAGCACGTATCGAGACCTGGACGTGAAAAATTAGTTAAAAAAGTTAGAGAAAAAATTGATGAGCTAGGTATTACATATATATTTTTTCAATTTATATCCGTTACAGGAAGAGTTGTTGGTAAGGGTATACCAGCAGCACATTGGGAAAGAACTGCCGAAAAAGGTTTTCAGTTAGTTTATGGAGCTACTGCGAACTTGTTTGTTGATCGTCATAAAAATTACATTGGGTACGGACCAGAAGCAAAAGAATTAGTAGGAATTCCAGATCCAGAAACTTTTGTTCAGCTGCCTTGGGATAAAAGAGTTGGAAGAGTTTTCTGTACATGTTTTAGAAATAGAGAAGAAAGAGAAAATCCTGGCGGTCATTTAACTTCTGACTGCAGAGGAAATTTAAGAATTTTTCATGATGAATTTAAGAAAAAACATGGAATGCAACTTAGAATAGGAACTGAGCCTGAAATGATGTGGTTAACAAGAAATCAAGACGGCACACCAACAGGTCAAGGTTTTTCAAAACCATACTGTTATCATATTGATCAATTTGAATCATTGAGACCAGTTTTCATGAAAGTAATAGAATATTCTAATGCAATGGGATTAGATATGATTCAAGGAGATCATGAAGATGCTCCTGGACAATTAGAATTAAACTGGACGTATGATGATGTGTTAAGAAATGCGGATAGATTATCAACGTATCGACAAATCTGCGCGCAAGTTGCTAGAGAGCATGGATTGATTGCATGCTTCATGACAAAACCTTTTATGGGTGTTTCTGCAAGCGGTTGTCATACTAATATGTCTTTATGGACAGGAGGAAAAGATTCAGTAAATAAACTTGGTCATAAATCGCTTCCGGGTGTTGATGATGTCTTTACTTATGTTTCGGGTGGTGAAAATACCTTTATGCCAGATACAAAAGATATGCAATTACCAGGAAAGATTGGTTTATTATCAATTGCAGGAGTAATGAAACATTTGGCGGCACTAACAGCTATTGGATCTTCTACAGTGAATTCTTACAGAAGATTATGGGATCAAGGTTTTTGGGCTCCTGTATATGCTGATTGGGGATATCAAAACAGAACTTGTGGACTTAGAGTTTCTGCTCCAGGAAGATTTGAATATAGATCAGTAGACTCAATGCATAATCCTTATTTAATGGGAGCAGGATTGTTAAAAGCTTTTGACCATGGAATTACAGATAAATTAGATCCGGGTAAACCTGAATCTAGGAATATTTATGAGGCGAAAAAAGCTGGTAAAGATGTCAAAAAACTTCCGTTAAGTTTGGGAGAAGCCTTAGATAGACTATCTGAAGATGAGGTTATTAAATCAGCAATGCCCGATGAAATGTATAAAGTGTTTCATTGGTATAAAAATGACGAATGGGAAAAATTCTTAGGTGCTACTACTCAATGGGATCTTGATACCTACTTGGATTGCTTGCCATAGTCTTAAAGGAAATTTATGTGTGGAATAGCAGGATTAATTCATAAAGGAAAAACTGTAAATATCGGTAAGGAATTACAAGATATGTTGCAGGCTCTTAAACATAGAGGTCCTGATTCAACGGGATTCGCTTTATATGGCCAAGGTAATAATCAAGGTGATTATATAATGCGTTTCAAGGTTGGAGAAAATGTTGCTGAAGGAAGTTCTGCCATCAATGAAGATAAATCAGTTTATGACGAAAGAAGAAAGCAAGTGGACAAACATATTAGAGATCTTGGCGGAAGCATAGTTAATGATGCACAATTAACTCCATATTCATTTCGATATTGTATTAAATATGACAAAGATTTAATGGAATTTTCTAAAAGAATTGAAAGCGTAGAAATGACAGAAATACTATCTCTTGGAAAAAGCTTGGAGTTAGTAAAAGATATCGGTGATGCTGGTGTTGTATCGAAACAATATGGATTAGATAAAATAAAAGGTACACATGCAATTGGCCATTCAAGAATGGCTACTGAATCTGGTGTTGATATACGTTCGGCTCATCCTTTCTGGGGTTATCCTTTCAGCGACGTTTCTGTAGTTCATAACGGTCAATTAACAAATTATTGGAACAGCAGAAGAACTCTTGAAAATAAAGGAATGCGTTTTATGTCAGAATGTGATTCAGAACTTATTGCAGTTTATCTAGCTGATAAAATGAGAAGAGGTATTGATTTAAAAGATGGTATGAAAGATTCTTTAAAAGAGTTAGATGGAGTTTTTACTTACCTTGTTGCGACAAAAGATTCTCTAGGTATGGCAAAAGATACTATGGCAGCAAAACCAATGGTTCTATATGAATCGGACAATTTAGTTGCAATGGGGTCTGAAGAAATAGCTATCAGAACTTTGTTGCCTCAAGAAATCGATACCTATGATCCTTATGATGGAGAAGTAAAAGTATGGCAAATTTAAAAAATTCGAAATCTCAATCAATGGGGCTTCATAAAGAAGTTTTAAAGGGTCGAACACAACAAGTTTTTTTCAACCCTGAGGAAGCAGAAAACTTTTTCTATTATGGTGCTCACGACGTTAACTTTAACAAAAGATCAGAAATTGATGCCTTGGATTTAACCGCCGCACAACTTAATGACAAATTACATTCTCTAATGAAAGAAGGTTACGGTTCAGTTGTTGTTAAAAATCCTCAAGGTAAACATAGCTTAGGTGTCGGTATTTTAAATAAATTAAATTTAATTTTTGAAGGTTCGCTTGGATATTTTGGCGTTGGCTCTATTGATGGTCCGGTAGTAAGAATAACAGGAAGAGTTGGTTGGTCTTGTGCTGAAAATATGATGGCAGGAAAAGTAGTCATTGAAAAAAATGCTGGATCTTGTTTTGGCGCTGCAATTCGAGGGGGAGATTTAATTTGCAAAGGTAGCGTTGGGGCAAGAACAGGAATTGATATGAAAGGCGGAACTATCATTGTTGGTGGGGATGCTGGAGCGTTTACAGGATTCATGATGCAAAGAGGAAGAATAATTGTATTAGGAAATGCTGGTATTAACTTAGGTGATTCTATGTACGATGGTACAATTTTTATTGGTGGAAAGATTAAATCGTTTGGTAGTGATGCTGTAAAAGCTAAAGTTACTTCAGACGATATATCTTGGTTAAAAAGAAAATTAAAAGTTGCAGAAATAGGATCTAATTTTGATTTTAGTAAAATGACTAAAGTAGTAGCTGGTAAAAAACTTTGGAATTATGATGCATTAGAACCATCAGAAAAAAAAGGAGCAATTTAAAATGGCTAAAAAGAAAAAAACTAATGGTAGTCTTAAAGTTACTAAAGGCAGAAATAAAAGTTTATTAGGACAGAACTCAATTTTTACACCTGAAGTTATTGATGACATACATATAAAAGCTCAGCTAGGTCGTTACAGAATGCGTGGTATGGCTCTAATGAAAAAAATACCAACTTTTGATGATCTAGTATTTTTACCAGGCACTCTGACAAGATTTGTTATCGAAGGTTATAGAGAAAAATGTGAAACAAAAACAATTATTGGTCCGCGTTGTAAAAATCCAATTGAATTAGATATTCCTGTTTACATAACGGGGATGAGTTTTGGTGCTCTTTCTTATGAAGCTAAAACTGCGTTAGCTAGAGGAGCTACTATGGCTGGAAGCGCTACATGTTCAGGTGAAGGTGGTATGATTCCAGATGAAAGAAGATATTCAGAAAAATGGTTTTACCAGTGTATACAATCACGATATGGATTTAATCCACACCATGCACAATTAGCTGATGGTATAGAAGTGTTTATAGGACAAGGACAAAAAGTCGGAATGGGTGGACACTTAATGGGTCAAAAAGTTACTGACCAAGTTGCTGAAATGCGTTCATTACCTTCGGGAATAGATCAACGTTCTCCAGCGAGACACCCTGACTGGTTAGGACCAGATGATCTTTTTTTAAAAGTACAAGAGTTAAGAGAACTAACAAATAATCAAGTTCCAATACAATTAAAATTAGGAGCTGCTAAAGTTTATGATGATGTTCGTATGGCAGCAAAATGTGATCCTGATTCAATTTATTTAGATGGAATGGAAGGATCTACTGGAGCTGGACCTCATATTGCAGCAGCTAACACAGGTATTCCTGGTATAGCAGCAATCCGCGAAGCTCGTAGAGCTTTAGATGATGTAGGACAATCTGGAAAAGTAACATTAATTTATGCAGGCGGTGTTCGTGATGGTGCTGACCTAGCAAAAGCTTTGGCGTTGGGTGCTGATGCAGTTGCTATCGGAACTGGTTCAATGATTGCATTAAATTGTAATAAAGAAATCCCAGGAGTAGATTTTGAAAAAGAAATGGGTGTTAAAGCAGGACATTGTTACCACTGTCACACAGGTCGTTGTCCAGTTGGAGTAGCAACTCAAAATCCAAAATTAAGAAAAAGATTAAATCCTGACGATGCAGCATTAAGAGTTTATAATTATCTACACTCGATGGCTTTGGAATTACAATTGCTGGCTCGTGCTTGTGGTAAAACTAATGTTCATTCTTTAGAGCCAGAAGATTTAGCGGCATTAACAATGGAAGCTTCTGCTTTAGCAAAAGTTCCACTAACAGGAACAAATCATACTGTGGGAGTGGATGATTTCCATAAAATTTAAAAAATATGGCAAAGAAAAAAAGTAAAAAAATAAAAAAAATCTCTAAAACAAAGGAAAAAGAAAGTTCTAGAGAAAAAATGATTGGTCAGCATATTGGGTATCGATATGATGTAAACTTATTGCCAGACTATAAAAAAGTTACTCCGTTTCTTAAAAAATATATCGAACATATGGGTTGGGATGATTTAAATTGGCTAGAAGACGTACACATGGGTTACGAAGAAGGACGTCCGGCAGTTTTTTGCAGAAACGCAAATGGATGGGTAACAATTCCTAAAAAAATTAAGCTGCCTGATAGTCAACAAGATAGAGATATGATTGCACGTGAACTTTTAATTAAATTTCAAATGTCTCCGAAACATCCACTTGTAGATTTAAAAAAAGCTTATAAAAAATTCTGATAATAATACAATCCTCGGTTGAGTGAGGTTTCATAAAACACGCTATATAACAATTCTATATACTTGTAGTGTTTGTCGCACCTAATAGAATATTTCTAACTTTATTAAGGGAGGAGAAAAATATGACTGATGGATTAGATGCTCTAATGACCATCTTTACAGAATTTTACTACTGGATCACAGTAGTACTCATGTTTTTAATTCACGTGGGATTCTGTATGTATGAAGTTGGAGCTTCACGTTACAAACACCATCAACACACATTAATGAAAAACACAATGCTGATACCGCTGGTAACAGTAACTTGGTTTTTCTTTGGTTGGTGGATTTATTGGGCATTTCCAACAGGACCAGGATTAGCACCTTCAATTATGAACGAAAGTGCTGCATTAATTACAGACGAAAGTTTGTTTAGTGCTACATGGTACGTACCTACAAGCAACTTAATGGCGGTTAACTTAGGTGACCACATAAGTGGAGTTTTTTGGGCTGCGTTCCTTTTATTTTCTTGGACTGCCGCATCAATCGTTTCTGGCGCAATCATTGAAAGAATTACAACTTTTGCATTTGGTATTTTAGCCATAGCAATTGGTTCAGTATTTTGGACAATCGATGCTGCTTGGGGATGGCACTTTGATGGTTGGATGCTTAAATTATTGGGTTATCATGATGCTTATGCATCAGGGGTAATTCACGCAATAGCAGGAGGATTTGCATTGGGAGTACTGGCTGTTTTAGGCCCACGTATAGGAAAATTTTCATCTAGCGGAGAACCAAGAAATATTGGACCAAGAAATCCTTGGTTCGTAGCAATCGGACTGTTTCTGATTTATACAGGTTTCTGGGGATTCTACGCAGCATGTAATATACCTATATTCGATCTTGGACCAGAATATGGTTTAGGAGATGGAGTGACTTTCTATACCGCAACAAGTATTTACGTAACACCAACTACGCTTAGTGGTATTACATTTAACTTCTTGATGTCTTTATCTGGAGGATTGTTAGCTGGTTATTGGGTCTCTAAAGGAGATCCTTTCTGGACTTACTCTGGTGGACTAGCAGGAATTATCACTGCATCTGCAGGAAATGATTTATATCATCCTCTGCAAGCTATGATGATTGCAGCCTTTGGTACTTGGTGTGCTTATAAATTGCATTATTATGTTGAACGTAAATTCAAAATTGATGATGCTGTAGGCGCAGTAGCTGTACACGGTTACGCTGGTGTTGTCGGTCTTGTTATTTGTGGTTTCGTTTTATGGGGATATCCTTCATCTGGATACAGTGTAGGATCAATGTGGGTTGGTACTGATTACGCACCAATTAACCCTATTGGAATGATAATCGGAGCGATAATAATGTTCGGTCTTCTTGGTTTCTTGCCGGGTTGGATCTTAGCTAAAATACTTCATGGAGCTGGTAAATTACGTATACCGCGTGAAGTGGAGTTAGCAGGTCTAGACTACAATATAATAGAACAGGCTAGAAAAGATGAAAGAGCAGTTGGTTAAACAGATAGATAGGGAGGAATAAATTATGGCTCAAGTAACAGATTGGATAAAACATCTAACAACAGATGTTGATGCGGCTACTGAAGGAGTACAAGTTGCTGACATTTATCCTGCGGTTGGCACAGAGTGGATGTGGTTAACAGTTGCAGTAATTTTCTGGCTTTGGTGGCACGTTGGTACCGCTACTGGAGAAGCAGAAGAACAGCAAAAGTTGGCTAGAAGAAAACCTAGTGCTAACGATTATAAAAAGAACATTACCGAATGGTAATTTAAAACATTAAAAAATCTGGGCGCTAACTTGCTTAGCGCCCTTTTTTTTATTATGTTTACAAGTAAAATGGAAAATAAGGACCAAAATAAAAATCAAAGACCTTCTAGAATGATAAACATCGCTTTTCCTAAAGCCAAGTATGGATTATATTTAGCTATATTTATTATCATCATAATTCTATTAATAACTAATAAAGATTTAATATTATAAAAAATTAAAATTATGGCAAAAGATCTTTCAAAAATAGCAAAACAAAAAAAAATTAAATATTTTTTAATTAGTTTCGTTGATCTTTTTGGCGTTTTAAGATCCAAATTAGTTCCAACAGAAGCTATCAAAGATATGCAAAAAAATGGAGCAGGTTTTGCTGGGTTTGCCACTTGGCTGGATATGACTCCCGCAGATGCCGATATGTTTGCAATACCAGATCCTGAAAGTTTAATTCAACTTCCTTGGAAAAAAGAAGTTGGTTGGCTAGCTTCTGACTTGTGGATGAGTGGAAAGCCTGTAGAAGCCTCACCAAGGGTAATGTTAAAAAAACAAATCAGTAAACTTTCTAAAGATAACATGATTTTAAAATCTGGAGTAGAGTCCGAATATTTTTTGATTAATCAGGAAGGGACAGCTATTTCAGACAATAAAGATATTCAATCAAAGCCTTGTTATGACCAATCTGCTTTAATGAGAAAATATGATTTAATTAAAGAAATTTGCGATGCAATGATTAAGCTTGGTTGGGAACCCTACCAAAATGATCATGAGGATGCTAATGGACAATTTGAAATGAATTGGAATTATAGCGATAGCCTTACTACAGCAGATAGACACGTTTTTTTTAAATTTATGGTAAAAACTATTGCAGAAAAACATGGTTTAAGAGCTACTTTTATGCCTAAACCTTTTGAAAATTTAACAGGAAATGGTTGTCACGCTCATATATCTTTATGGAGCGGAAATAAAAATTTATTTTTAGATAAAGGAGACAAATTAGGTCTTACAAGACTTGCATATAACTTTCTAGGGGGAATTTTGAATTCTGCTGAAGGTTTAAGTGCTTTCTTTAATCCTTCAATTAATAGCTACCGAAGAATTGATGCACCTGTCACCGCTTCTGGAGCTACGTGGTCACCTAGTAAAATATCATATACGGGTAATAACAGAACTCATATGATCAGAATACCTGATCCTGGAAGATTTGAATTAAGATTAATGGATGGCTCTGCAAATCCATATCTACTCCAAGCTGGAATAATTGCGGCTGGAATTGATGGTATGGAAAAAAGGCGTGATCCTGGGCAGCCGTTACATATAAATATGTATACGGATGGCGATAATTATCCAAATTTAAAAAAACTTCCTTCAGATTTAGAAGAAGCCTTGGAGCATCTTAGTAGTAATGAAGTATTACTATCTTCCTTTGGCGAAAAAAATATAACTAGTTATCTAAAACTGAAACAGCAAGAATTAAAAGATTTTAATTCTAAAGAAAGCTTCTCTAAAAAAGAACCAATAACTGAATGGGAAAAAATTAATACATTAGATTGTTAATTTTTATTATAATGTACACTAAATTTGGACAGTTTATTGATGGTAAGTGGCAGCCTTCTGCTAATCAAGAAACCTATGATGTTATTAATCCAGCAACTGAAGAAATAATAGGCAAAGCGTCAAAGGCGGCGTCTTCTGATGTAGAAAAAGCTTTAAAATCAGCAAAAAAGGGTTTTGCTATATGGAAAAAAACTTCGCCATGGCAAAGATCTAACACTATTAGAAAAATTGCAGATTTAATAAGAAAAAAGAATGAAACTTTAGCTAAGTGGCTAACCTTAGAGGTAGGAAAACCTTTGGCTGAAAGTCTTGGTGAGGTAAGTGGAGCAGCTGATATTTTTGAATGGAATGCAGAAGAAACTAAAAGAATTTATGGACAAACAGTAGAAAGCAGATTCGAAAATACAAGAGTTCATGTTTATTACCAACCGGTTGGAGTTGTTGCTGCTTTAGTGCCATGGAATTTTCCTATAATTTTAGCAGCAAGAAAAATTTCTACAGCTCTAGCCGCGGGTTGTTCTGTTATTTGTAAACCTGATATAATTGCTCCAGGATGTGTAATGGAAATGATGAACATAATGAAGGAGGCAGGAGTTCCTCCTGGTGTAGTTAATTTACTTTCAGGCGACCCTGCTTCGATTTCTTCACAACTTATTTCGTCTGATATAATAAAAAAAATATCTATTACAGGTTCAACAAGAGTTGGAAAATTAATTTTAAAACAAGCTGCTGATAAAGTTCAAAGAGTTACTATGGAGTTAAGCGGTCATGCTCCTTTTATAGTTTTTGAAGATGTTGATATAGAAAAAGTATCAGAAATGGCAATTGCAGCCAAATTCAGAAATAATGGGCAAGTTTGCATTTCTCCAAGTAGGTTTTATATTCACGAAAATAAAAAAGATCAATTTGTAAAATCTTTTGTTGATAAAACAAAAAAATTAAAAATTGGAAATGGTATGGATGAAGGAATTCAGCTTGGACCTATGACAACCAAAAAAAGACTAGAAGAAATTGAAGACTTGGTTGAAAAAACTAAAAAAGAAGGTGCCAAAATATTATGTGGCGGAAAAAGACCCTCAGGATTTAATAAAGGATATTTTTACGAACCTACTGTTTTCGATAATGTTAAAGATAATTTTACTATAATGAAGCAAGAGCCTTTTGGTCCTCTTGTTCCTATTACTTCATTTAAGAGTTATGATGAAGTGATAGAAAGAGCTAATAACCATGAACTAGGTTTAGCAAGTTATGTTTATACTAATTCATTAGAAAAAGCCCATCGAACTTCTGAATTAATGGAAACAGGAATTGTTGCAGTCAATACACCTGTTGTCGCTGTCGCGGAGGCCCCGTTTGGGGGAATAAAACAAACCGGATATGGAAGAGAAGGTGGATCTATGGGAATCAAAGACTATCTTAATATTAAATACACTCATTTAGGAATAACAAATTAACACAAAAAATAAATTACTCACCCATTAAATGAAAAGATAAAGTTCTAGTATGTCCTTCTATTCGATGTTCGAATAAATATAATCCCTGCCAGGTTCCTAGCATTAATTTTTTACTTTTTATGCTCAATGTAAGCTGATTATTTGTTAAAGCTGATTTAATATGTGCGGGCATATCATCTTTTCCTTCTGTAGTATGTTTATACAGCTTGTTATCCATTGGTGCTAATTTATCAAAGAAATTTTTTAAATCATATAAAACATCTGGATCAGCATTTTCTTGAATAACAAGTGAAGCACTAGTATGAAGAATATTAATATTTAATATTCCATTTTTAACTTTTTGTTTTTCTAGCCAATCTAAAGTCTTGTCAGTAAAATCATAAAAACCTTGACCGTTAGTTTTTAATACTATTTCATGAAAAACTTGTTCCATTACTTAACGTCGATATCATTCATTAAATTAACGACAACAACGCCAATAACTATAAGAGCAATACCAACAATAGTTGGTATATTAGGTATTTGCTTATATTTTATAACTGCAATAATTGTTATAGCTACAATTCCTAAGCCTGCCCAGCTTGCATAAACTATTCCTACTGGAATAAACTTCATTGAATGTGACATAAGATAAAGGCAGACGCATAGAGCTGATATAACTATCAATGAAGGATAAAAGTTAGTAAAACCATTAGTATCCTTTAAAAAGCTAGTGCTTAATACTTCAAAAGCAATCGCCAAAACCAAAAATACATATGCATAGGTTAGATTCATTTTTTATGTTTTGAACATATATATCAAAGAGTTCAATGCCCAATCCTCTTTTTTAGAATCAATATATGATGTGGAAAAGTTAAAAAACCCTTATTTTATTGACTTTTTATGATGATAATTGGCTAGCTATCTATATATAGTATGATACTAAGATTCATACGCTATCGATAGTTGATTCGATAGCACTTGTTTAAACAAGTTATCTCAGGGAGGTGTTAAGTATGAAAATGCTTGCAGGTTTCGCGGGTACGGTACGTAGCCTAACTCATGTAGTGATTGCACTACTAGGCTTGGGTATCGTCGTTTCGCTTTTGGGTGGAAACGTTCCATTCGTAAGCGGTATAGCTGATAATATAGTTGGACTAGTCCAGTCACTAGGTGATGCAGGAATAGTCGGCTTAATAGCAGCAATTATTATATTAGGTTTTTACAAATAAGTATTTTATTCCGTTAGTTTTTCCCTCTTAATAATTAACTAACGATTAAAAACCTACTATCCTAGCCCGGAGTTTTGGGCTAGGATAGAAGTTAAAAAAATTGAAAGGAATTTTATGGACGCTTGGATCTCAAAACTTAAAAAATATTTAAGACAATTTATCGAACTTGGTGTTCTTCTTTTAGGTGTTTCTG
>CACLHE010000012.1 GCA_902606665.1 uncultured Pelagibacteraceae bacterium | reverse complement strand
GAATTACTTAAAAGACTGAGAAAAAAAACTTCAATTCCAATATTATTTTTAACCTCAAAAGATGAAGAAGTTGATGAACTTCTCGGCTTAAAACTTGGAGCAGATGATTTTATAAAAAAATCGGGTGGTTTTTCTATAAAGGTACTAATCGAAAGAATAAGAGTTCAGCTAAGAAAAAAAACAAGAAGTGCAGAAGACTCAACAAACCTTATTAAGCATGGAAAACTTGTATTGGATCCTTCACAACTTGAATGTAGTTGGAGCGGCAAGTCACTTCCAGAAAAGCTTACAACAACAGAATTTTTAATTGTCAAAGAACTTGCTAAACGACCAGGAATAATAAAAGAAAGAGCGCAGTTAATGGATATAGCTTATAAAGATAATAACGATATAGAAGATAGAACGATAGATAGTCATGTTAAAAGAATTAGGAAAAAATTTAAAAAAGTAGATGAAAATTTTTCAGCAATAGAGACTCGATATGGAAGTGGTTATAGGTGGAATATTAGTTAATGAGATCTAATTTTTTTAGTTCTAGCTCAATCTTAAAAAAATTTTTAGTTTTTAATTTGATTGTTTTTTTATTCTTAGGTATTTTTACATATCTATATCTAAATGCTATTAAGCCAAATTTGGTTAAAAGTAGATCAGATCACCATAGTAGAATTATAAATAATACTACAGATCATATTAATAGACTTAATATTGAATTTACAAAGGAAAGCTCTACTAAGTTTTTACTTGATGCAAGATTTTTATTTCAAAATTTAGATCGTGTCCAATTGTATGACTTAAATTTAAACCTTCTTGCAGATACTGATACCCTTGACTTGGTACAGGATGTTTTTATTAGAAACGAAGGAGTACAAGAGTCATCTATTGAAAAAATTGATGAAAGTAAAAATACTATTGAAAGTTCTACAGATTTAAAAACATCAGCTTTTAACACAGGAACCCATGTAGGAATTTATTCTAAAATAAAAAATAATACTGAAAAATTGGTAGTTGACGAAACTCACAACAATAATTTTTATGTTATGACAATAGATTCAGTAAATGTTGATGGAAAAAATAAAGGATATATTGTCGTTTCTGAAATAGCTAATGATATATTAGTAGCAGTTGAAGAAAGAAAAAATTTTATACTAAGAACAGTTTTTTCTGTAGCAATAGTAATTTTAATATTTTCAGTTTTTTTAAATAAATATATTTTGAAACCTATAAGGTCCTTGGTTCTTTATACCAAGGCAATTAAGGAGAAAGATGTAAAAATAGATAAGCACGAAAAATATATGATCAGAAAAGATGAAGTGGGTCAATTATCTAGATCGTTAAATGAAATGACGGAAGATCTTTATAAGAGAATAAATATAGCCGAAACATTTTCTTCAGATCTGGCTCATGAGATAAGGAATCCTTTAACTTCTCTAAAAAGTGCTTCTGAAGTTTTAGAAAATACTTCTGACAACGAAAAAAGGAAAAAATTAATAAAAGTTATAAGTCACGATGTTGAAAGAGTAGAAAGATTAATTACTGATTATTCTCAAATATTAAAAGATGAAGCCTCTTTAAGCAGAGCTAAAATGGTAAAAATTGATCTACCAAGCGTTGTGGATTCAGTTGTTGAAGATTTTAATAGTAATTTGGTAAATTCAAATAAGAATATTAAAATAAATGTTAATTATTCTAAATTAAATGGATCAAAATTACATGTTCTGGGAGTTGAAAGTAAACTCGAGCAAATTATTGCTAATTTATTAGATAACGCAGTTTCATTTAGTCCACCAGACAGTAAAATATCAATCATATGTGACATTAAAAGTAAAAACATACAATTGGTCATTGTGGATGAAGGTCCTGGTTTTAACGAAAAAAATATTGATAAGGTTTTTAAAAGATTTTATAGCAATAGACCTGAAAAATTTGGAGAACATTCTGGTCTTGGATTAAACATTGTTAAAAACATAGTTGAACTTCATGGAGGTTCAATTATAGCCTCTAACCAAACCGGTAGTAAAAAGGGTGCAAGAATCGAAGTTCTATTGCCGGTTTATAAATAATTAAAATTTATCAATAAGTTGATAATTTTATATTAACTTGTTAAATAGATGCAAATTATGTCAGAAGATTTTAAAGTAAAAGATATTAATCAAGCAGATTTTGGGCGAAAAGAAATTTCAATAGCTGAAAGTGAAATGCCAGGTTTGATGGCGTTACGTAAAGAATATAAAGGTAAGAAACCTCTCAAGGGAGCCAGAATTCTCGGGTGCCTACACATGACAATTCAAACGGCAGTTTTAATTGAAACATTGGTGGAGCTAGGCGCTGATGTTAGATGGTCTTCTTGTAATATTTTTTCAACACAGGATCATGCAGCTGCAGCGATAGCTAAAGCTGGCATACCAGTTTACGCTTGGAAAGGTGAAACAGAAGAAGAATATTGGTGGTGTATCAAACAAACTATTGAAGCTAAAAAAAATTGGAAACCTAATATGCTATTAGATGATGGTGGTGATTTAACAGCCTTAATGCATAAAGATTATAAAGATCTTCTTAAATCAGTAAAAGGACTATCTGAAGAAACAACAACTGGGATTAAAGCTTTAATAAAAATGGAAGTTGAAAAAAAACTTTTAGTACCCGCAATTAATGTAAACGATTCTGTAACTAAATCTAAATTTGATAATTTATATGGATGTAGGGAAAGTTTAGTTGATGGAATAAAAAGAGCTACAGATGTAATGATGTCAGGGAAAACTGCTATAGTTGCTGGATTTGGAGATGTAGGCAAAGGAAGTGCTGCATCACTTAGACAAAGTGGAGCTAGAGTGATGGTAACCGAAGCAGACCCTATTTGTGCTCTACAAGCCTCTATGGAGGGTTATAAAGTGGTTTTAATGGATGAAGCAATAGGCGATGCAGATATAGTTGTAACAGCTACTGGCAACAAAGATATTGTTACAGCAGATCATATGAGAAAAATGAAAGACCGATCTATACTTTGTAACATTGGTCACTTTGACAACGAAATTCAAGTTGAAGCTCTTAAAAATTATAAATGGACAGAAATAAAACCTCAGGTTCATGAAATAGAGTTTCCTGACAAAAAAAGAATATTGCTTTTAGCAGAAGGAAGATTAGTAAATCTAGGATGTGCTACAGGTCACCCAAGTTTTGTTATGAGCGCATCATTTACCAATCAGGTAATAGCACAAATAGAACTTTGGAATAATTCCGATAAATATGAAAAAAAGGTTTATGTTTTACCTAAACATTTAGATGAAAAAGTTGCGATGCTCCATTTAAATAAAGTTGGTGCCAAACTAACTAAACTCTCAAAGGATCAAGCCGATTATATTAGCGTTGATGTTAAAGGCCCATTTAAATCTGATAGTTATCGCTACTAGTTAGTAGTAGATGCAATTAAATTCTTTAGAAGACACAAAAAAATTTTCAAAGAATATTTCAAAAATAGTAAAACCGGGCGATATAATTTTTCTTTATGGCGAAATTGGTGTTGGAAAAACAACATTTGTGAGATTTTTTGTTAACAATTTAGAAAAAAAAAATGGCATAGAAAATAGTGATATATTAAGCCCGACATTCAATATAGTTTATGATTATAAAATTAAAGAAATTAATATTTACCACTATGATCTTTATAGATTGAAAAATTATAAAGATATTTCACAACTAGGTATATTTGAAACTGAAAATAATAGTATTAAAATTGTAGAGTGGCCTGAGTTAATAAAACCAAAACCGAAGGATAGAATTGATATTTTGTTAAAATATTCAAAATTGACGGATTCAAGAAAAATTGAAATTATCGGCTTTGGAAAATGGAAAGGCTATAAATTTTATGAAATTTAAGATAGAAAAAATTACAGGCGATGCTTCGTTTAGGAGATTTTATAGGCTTCTAATAAAAAAAAAAAGTAAAATTATTGTTTTAGCAGAAAAAGAAAAATATAAGAACTTAGTTGCTTATTCTTCTATCAATAAGTTTTTAAAAAAAAATAAAATACTAACTCCAAAACTTTACACTCATAACTTTTCCAAAGGAATAATTGTTATTGAAGATTTTGGAGATTTGTCTTTATATAAAGTATTAATTAAAAGTAAAAATAAACTCAAAATTTATAAAAAAATTATTAATTTGCTTATAAAAATTCAAAATATCAAACCAAAATCAAAAGTAAGGAAAATTAACGGAGGATCATACTTAATAAACAAATATTCAAATAAATATCTTTTTAAGGAATCTAATTTATTTTTTGATTGGTATTTACCTTTATTTTTAAAAAGAGAAAATATCTCAAAAATTAAAATGAAATCAAATAAAATTTTATTAAAACTTTATAATAGGATAAATTTTCCTAACAATTGTTTCGTTCACAGAGATTTTCATGCTCAAAATCTAATGAGAGTAGGAAAAAATATAGGAGTAATTGATAGTCAAGATGCGTTAATTGGAAATCCAGCATACGATCTAGTTTCATTAATTGATGATGTAAGATTAAAAACCTCAACAAAATTAAAAAATCAGTTATACAAATATTATTTGAAAAAAACTTCTAAAATTAATATGCAATATTCTGAGAAATTTTTGGAAGATTTTAATATATTATCAGTTCAAAGAAGTTTGAAAATAATAGGTATTTTTTCCAGACTTTTTATAAGAGATAAGAAAAAGCAATATTTAAAATATATTCCTTATACATGGCACCTATTAAATATGAGAATGAATTCTGAAATTTTTTCTGACCTAAAGAAAATTTTAAATGACAACATTTCTGAGAAGATTAAGAACAAACTTTTTGCATAAATGAAAATACCTGTACTTTTTCCGAATATTTTTGATTATCCATTTACCTATGAGTGTGAAATTTCAAAAAATTTAAAATCTGGCGATTTTGTAAAAGCACCGTTTGGTTCAAAAGAAATTACTGGAGTTGTATGGCCCCAAGAACAAATAACTGAAAAAAAATTTAAAATTAAAAAAATTTCTAAAAAAATCGATGTAAAAAATTTAAGTTCTTCAATGATAGAATTTATTTCCTGGTTCTCTAAATATAACTTAGTTCCTTTAGGTATGTCTCTTAAGATGTGCCTGCTTAATAAAGATGTCGTTGAAAAAAATTTTAACGAAGAATTTATAAAATTCAAAATAAAAAAAAATAAAAATAATTTTTTATTGAATGATGAGCAAAAAAAATCATTATCTTTTGTTAGAGGAAAAGGTAATAATTACAATGTTACTGTTATTCAAGGTGTAACTGGATCAGGCAAAACTTTAGTTTACTTTAAAAGGATTAAAGATTTGGTTGATAAAGGATATCAAGCTCTAATATTACTTCCTGAGATTGCTTTAACAAATCAATTCAGTAGACGGTTTGAAGAATTTTTTGGTGCATCACCAGCAATTTGGCATTCTGGAACTACAAAAAAAAATAAAACAATAATTTGGAAAGGAGTTACAGAAGGAAAAATTAAAATAGTAATCGGAGCTAGGTCATCTCTTTTTTTACCATTTAAAAATTTGGGAATCATTATTGTTGATGAAGAGCATGATGCATCTTATAAACAAGACGAGGGTATTTCTTATAATGCAAGAGATATGGCAATTACAAGAGCTTCATTAGAAAATATTCCTATCAATCTGGTGACTTCAATACCTTCTGTAGAAACATATAATAATATTGTTAACAAAAAATATTGCGTAACTAATCTAAACAAAAGATATAATCAATTTTCTTTACCAAAAATTGAAATTATTAATTTACAAACTGCATCTTTAAATAAAGGAAATTGGATAGCAAATAAAACTATTGAAAAAGTTAGTAAATATTTAGATTCAGGAGATCAAATATTATTTTTTTTAAACAGACGAGGCTACGCACCTTTTGTAGTTTGCAAAAAATGTGGATATAAATTTAAATGCCCAAACTGTGATGTAAACTTAAATTACCACAAAAAGTTAAACAAGTTACTTTGTCACCATTGTGGTCATAAATCATTATTAATTAAAAATTGCAAACAATCAAATAAAAAATGTGATTTACTTTTTTGTGGACCTGGTGTTGAGAGAATTTTTTTAGAATTAAAAAAAATATATCCAAAAAAAAATATAGAGATATTTTCAAGTGATACTCTAAAAAAAGGATCTATTGGAGAATTTTTAAAAAAAATTGAAAAAAAAAAAATTGATATTTTAATTGGGACACAATTGTTGTCTAAAGGGTTTCACTTTCCTAAATTGAACTGCATAGTAGTTGTTGATGCTGATTTTTCATCACATGGATATGATCTTAGATCTGCAGAAAAGAATGTTCAATTGTATCATCAATTGAGTGGAAGAGCTGGTAGAGAGAAAAATGAATCAACTATTTTTTTTCAAACTTACACCCCTGATGACGAAACCCTTTTAAATATATCTAAAAATGATCCAATGGCTTTTTTAGAAAAGGAACTTTCTTTAAGAAAGGAAAAGAAATTACCACCATTTTATAGACTAATATCATTAATTATTTCTGGTAAAAATGAAATGTTAATCATGAAGTTTGCTACAAACATAAAGTCAAAACTTCCCAAGATAGATGAAGTAAATATTCTTGGTCCTGTTTTTGCTCCAATTCCAAGATTAAGAAAAAAGTATAGATGTAGAATACTGATCAGATATCCAAAAAATTTGTTTATACAAAAATATTTATCTGAATCATTAAATAAAATAAAAATTTTATCAGGAATAAAACTAGAGGTTGATGTAGATCCAATTAATTTCAGCTAAACATAGGTTTTTATCAACTTCAAATAGACAAAAAGATACAATAGTAAATGTTGAATTTAATAATATAATCTCATACAAAACGAGTCTTTTTAGGAGCAAAAATTGAGTTCAAAATCGACATTTTCAAATTCGACCGCAAAGAGTTATGCCTTTGCTCTTTATGAACTATCAAAGGAAAATTCTGAGCTAGAAAAAACCGAGGATGGAATGAAGGGTTTAAGAACACTTTTGAAAGAAAGTTCTGATTTTAAAGAAATGATTTTAAGTCCTACAGTATCAAAAGAGGATAAAAAAAATATAATATTAACATTAGCTAATCAAAATAATTTCTCTGAAAATCTAAAAAAATTTTTGGGATTTGTTGCAATAAAAAATAGGTTATTTTTTTTAAATAAAATAATTGATAGCTTTTTAAATTTAGTTTCGAATAGCAAAGGTGAATTAAAAGCAAAATTAATATCCTCAAAAAAATTATCAATTGATGAGCAAAAAAAAATACAAAAAGAGCTGTCGGAAGATTTTAAATCATCACTTAACATAGACTTTGAACACAATCCAAACTTAATAGCTGGACTAATTATTCAAGTTGGTAGTGTGATGGTCGATACTTCCATTAAAACAAAATTAAAAAAGTTAGAAAAAAATATGGTAGAGGTGTAAAATGCAAATTAATCCATCAGAAGTAACAAAAATTTTAAAAGAGCAAATTAAAAAATTTGGAGAAAAGGCCGAAGTATCAGAAGTAGGACAAGTCCTATCTGTTGGGGATGGTATTGCCAGAGTTTATGGTTTAGACAATGTTCAAGCTGGAGAAATGGTAGAGTTTGCTGGAGGCTTAAAAGGAATGGCTCTGAATTTGGAAAATGATAATGTTGGAGTAGTAATATTTGGAGATGATAGATCAATCAAAGAAGGAGACGTTGTAAAAAGAACTAGAGCAATTGTAGATACACCTGTTGGAAAAAGTTTGCTTGGTAGAGTTGTAGATGCACTGGGAAATCCGATAGATGGAAAAGGAGATTTAGATAAGAAACTAGAAAGAAAAAGAGTAGATGTTAAGGCTCCAGGAATTATTCCGAGGCAATCAGTAAATCAACCTATGCAAACAGGATTAAAAGCAATAGATAGTTTGATTCCAATTGGAAGAGGTCAAAGAGAATTAATTATTGGAGATAGACAAACAGGAAAAACTGCAGTAGCGATTGATACAATTATTAACCAAAAAGAAATAAATAATTCTGGCGAAGAAAAAGATAAACTTTACTGCATTTATGTAGCGATTGGCCAGAAGAGATCGACTGTAGCTCAAATTGTTAAATCATTAGAAGATGCTGGTGCTATGGATTACACCACTATAGTTTCTGCAACAGCATCAGACCCGGCACCTTTACAATTTTTAGCTCCCTACACTGGTTGTACCATGGGAGAGTATTTTAGAGATAACGGAATGCATGCATTAATTATTTATGACGATCTTTCTAAACAAGCTGTAGCTTATAGACAGATGTCACTTTTATTAAGAAGACCCCCAGGAAGAGAAGCTTATCCTGGAGATGTATTTTATCTACACAGCAGATTATTAGAGAGAGCAGCAAAACTTAATGAAGATAAGGGTGGAGGATCTTTAACTGCTCTGCCAATAATTGAAACTCAAGCGGGGGACGTTTCGGCATATATTCCAACAAATGTAATATCTATTACAGACGGACAAATTTTTTTAGAAACAGAATTATTTAATCAAGGCATAAGACCTGCTGTTAATGTAGGGTTATCAGTGTCTAGAGTTGGTTCCGCAGCCCAAACAAAGGCTATGAAAAAAGTTGCTGGATCAATTAAATTAGAATTAGCTCAGTACAGAGAAATGGCAGCTTTTGCTCAATTTGGCTCAGACTTAGACGTAGCTACACAAAAATTATTAAATAGGGGTTCAAAATTAACAGAATTATTAAAACAAGATCAGTACTCTCCAATGCCAGTTGCGCAACAAGTAATAGCAGTGTTTTCGGGAGTAAGAGGCTTTTTAGACGATGTACAGTTGAATGATATAAAGAGTGTTGAAAAGCAGATTTATGAAGAAGTTAAATCTTCTAGTCCCGAAATTATCGATACGATTAATAGTACTGGTAAATTAGAACCAGATGTAGAAAAAAAATTAAAATCTGTTATTGAAGATTTTAAAAAAAAAAGTAAGTAGAAAAATTTATGCCTAGTTTAGATGATTTAAAAAAAAGAATTTCTAGCGTCAAGTCAACACAAAAAATAACGAAAGCAATGAAAATGGTTGCGGCAGCAAAACTTAGGAGAGCTCAAGATAGCGCCGAAAAAGGAAGACCATTTTCCGAAAAAATGAATAATATTATTCTTAATTTAAGCAATTCAATTACTGATAAAGAAAATGCTTCAAAATTTTTGGTAGGTACAGGAAAAAATAATGTTCATTTGTGTGTAGTTATTACAGCAGATAGGGGATTATGTGGAGGATTTAATACTAATATATGCAAAAAAGCAAAAAATTATTTTGAACAAATATTAAAAGAAGGCAAAACATTAAAAATTTTCACAGTTGGATCTAAGGGACACGATCAACTTAAAAGAGTATATGGCAACAAAATAATAGAAAAGAAAAATTTTAAAGGTTATAAAAAAATTACATATAAAGAGGCTGAAGAAATAGGAAATAAAATTATAAAATTATTCAACGAATCTCAATTTGATGTTTGTAAAATATTTTATAATAAATTTAAAAATGTTATTACACAAATTCCACAGGCTCAACAAATAATACCGATTGAAAATTTAAAAAATGATGAAAAGGAAAAATCAGATAATTTTTATGAATTTGAACCTGAAGAAAATGAAATATTAGATAATTTACTTCCTAGAAATATCTCTACTCAAATTTTTAAAGCCTTTTTGGAAAATGCAGCCAGCGAACAAGGTTCGCGAATGACAGCTATGGACAATGCTACGAGAAATGCTGGCGACTTAGTTGATAAATTAACAATAACCTATAATAGAAGTAGACAGGCATCAATTACTAAAGAGTTAATAGAAATAATATCTGGAGCAGAAAGTTTATAAATAAATGTCAAAAAAATTAGGAAAAATTACTCAAGTAATCGGGGCAGTAGTAGATGTTCAATTTGAAGGTCAGTTACCTGAAATATTAACTGCATTAGAGTGTGATAATTCTGGCAATAGACTTGTTCTAGAGGTTGCTCAACATTTAGGTGAAGCTGCAGTTAGAACTATAGCAATGGATAGTACAGAAGGTTTAAAAAGAGGAGATAAAGTAACTGATACAGGTTCCCCAATTAAAGTTCCTGTTGGTCCAGAAACTTTAGGAAGAATAATAAATGTAGTAGGAGAACCTATCGATCAAAAAGGTAAAGTGTTAACAAAAGAAAGCTGGCCAATACATAGACCTGCTCCAAAATTTACAGATCAATCTACCGAAACCGAAATATTGGCAACAGGAATAAAAGTTGTTGATCTCTTAGCTCCATATTCCAAAGGAGGAAAAATTGGTCTTTTTGGAGGAGCAGGAGTTGGAAAGACAGTAATTATAATGGAATTAATTAATAACATTGCAAAAGCTCATGGAGGATTTTCTGTTTTTGCTGGTGTAGGAGAACGTACTAGAGAAGGAAATGATTTATATCATGAAATGATTGAATCAGGAGTGATCAAACCAAATGGAAAAGGTTCCAAGGCTGCTTTAGTTTATGGACAAATGAATGAGCCTCCTGGCGCAAGAGCACGAGTTGGTTTAACAGGTTTAACAGTTGCAGAATATTTTAGAGATAAGGAAGGACAAGATGTTTTATTTTTTGTTGATAACATATTTAGATTTACTCAAGCAGGATCAGAAGTTTCAGCTCTTTTAGGAAGAATACCATCAGCCGTTGGATATCAGCCGACTTTAGCTACTGATATGGGAAATTTACAAGAAAGAATCACAACTACCAACAAAGGATCAATTACTTCAGTTCAAGCTATATATGTTCCGGCGGATGATTTAACTGATCCAGCTCCAGCCACTTCCTTTGCGCATTTAGATGCCACTACTGTGCTGTCAAGACAAATAGCAGAGCTAGGTATATATCCAGCTGTGGATCCTCTAGATTCTACTTCTAGAATATTAGATCCCAGAATAGTAGGAGAAGAACATTACCGTGTTGCTAGAGAAGTTCAAAAAATATTACAAACTTATAAATCATTACAAGATATTATTGCAATTTTAGGTATGGACGAACTTTCTGAAGAAGATAAATTAACAGTAGCAAGAGCAAGAAAAATTCAAAGATTTTTATCTCAGCCATTTTTTGTAGCAGAAGTTTTTACAGGAACTCCTGGTAAACTTGTGGATTTGGAAGAAACAATCAAAGGTTTCGATGCTATTTGCAAGGGTGAGTATGATCACTTACCCGAAGCTGCTTTTTATATGGTTGGAACAATAGAAGAAGTAGTTGAGAAAGCAGAGAAAATGGCAAAGGATGCAGCTGCTTAATGAGTGATAGTTTTAAATTTGAAATAGTAAATCCGGAAAAAATTATTTTTTCAAGTGATGTAAAAATGGTTACCTTACCTTCTTTTGAAGGAGAGATGGGCATTTTAAAAGGCCACGTACCAATAATAACTTTTTTAAGGCCTGGAATAATAACAGCAGAAGTAGAAGTAAAAAAGTTTGAAGAATTTTTTGTTCAAGATGGCATTATTGAATATTTTAATGATAATTTGGTTATACTTTCTGCGTCAGTAGAAAATGTAAAAAGTTTATCAAAAGAGTTTTTAGATGATTTAAACAAAAATATACAAGATGAACTTTTAAAAAAAGATATTACAGATAACGATCGTTATATTCTTAATCACAAACTTGATGCTATTAAAGATATAAGAGTTTAGTTTAAATTTATAAAATTTATTTCTTTTTCCAATTTTTTGTAAAGGTTAACTTTAAATCCTACAACGTTACTGGATAATAAATTTGGATCAGCCCATTTCCAATCTAAAAACTCAGGATTTTCAGTTTTAATATTTATTTCTTCATTTTTACCAAGAAATTTCATTATATACCATTTTTGTTTTTGCCCTCTGTATTTACCTTTCCAAATTTTACCTAAAAGGTAATCGGGTAAATCATATTCTAACCAGTGATCTATTTCTTTTATTAATTTTACAGATTTTATCCCAGTTTCTTCCTCAAGTTCTCTTTTAGCTGCATTAAAGTAATTTTCATTTTTATCAACACCTCCCTGGGGCATTTGCCAGTAATTTTCTGGATTATCTATTCTCCTACCAACAAAAACTTTATTTTCATTATTTAACAAAATTATTCCTACACCAATTCTTAATGGTAGTTCCTGTTCATTACTCATTAAATTTTACCCTTTTAGAAGTTTAACAGCATAGTTTAGCTGATTATCTGTATCTGTATTTATTGAAAATTCTTCTCCTTCTTCTTCAATTTTTATATCAGGCACTATTCCAACTTCAGAAATAGATTTACCAGAGGGTAAATAATATTTTGAAACAGTTAATCTCATGGCTCCTCGATTTTTCAAAGGTATTATGGATTGTACAGATCCTTTTCCATAAGTAGCTTCTCCCAACAAGATTGCTCTTTTTTGATCTTGAAGTGCTCCTGCAACAATTTCAGAAGCAGATGCCGATCCATTATTAATTAACACAATGAGAGGAAAACCTTTAATTCTGTCACCGTCTTTTGCAAAAAATTTTCTATTTTCTCTATTTTTTCTTCCTTTTGTTGAAACAATTTCACCATCATCTAGAAAAAAATCAGAAATTTCTATTGCTTGTGATAAAAGTCCTCCAGGATTATTTCTTAAATCAAGAATATAACCTTTAATTTTTTTGTTCTTTTTTATTTTTGAAATTTCTTTATTTAGTTGATTGCTACTATTTTCATTAAAAGCTCTTAGCCTAAGATATCCCACTTTATTATCTATTAATTTAGAAACTACCGATCGTATTTCAATTATTTCTCTTGTGATTCTGAAAACTTTAGCTTTTTTTAAATTTTTTCTTCTAATAGTTATTTCTATGCTTGATCCAACGGGTCCTCGCATTAGATTTACTGCTTCCATCAGCGATTTACCTCTTACTTGTTCACCATTTATTTTTACAATGTAGTCACCTGATTTTATGCCAGCTCTTGAAGCGGGAGTATCATCTATTGGAGATATTACTTTAACTACCCCATGTTCCATGCTTACTTCAATTCCCAACCCACCAAATTCACCACTTGTTTCTGTTTGAGATTCTTCAAAAGTTTCTGGATCCATATAGGCAGAATAAGGATCTAAAGATTGCAAAAGCCCATTGATCGCAGCATCCATAGCCTCTGCTTGGTCGATTTCATCTACATATGAATTTTGTATTTTTTCTAGAACTTCACTAAAGAGATCAATTTTTTGGTATAGCTTATCAACATTCTGTGAAAATGCTTTAGTAGAAACATTGAACATTATTACTATAAAAAAAATTACAATATAATTAATTAATCTTTTTTTTTTCATATTGTTAATCTTTCTTCAGGAATTAATTCAGACCACATTTTTTCTAAATCATAAAATTTTCTTTTTTCTGGATGAAAAATATGAACTATTATACTCATGGTATCAATGAGTTTCCAATCATTGCTGTTTTTTCCTTCCAAGCGACAGTTATTAATACCCATTTTTTTTAATTTATCTACTAATAGTTCTGCCAATGATTGTATATGTTTTGAAGAATTGCCGCTAGCAACTATCATGTAATCTGCTATTGAAGTCTTATCTTTAAGGTCAATTGATATTATTTCCAAAGCTTTATTATCATTTAATATATTCTCTATTTCATTTTTGAGTTGATTAATTTCTTTTAATTGCATTGAAATTTATGTTACCAAAATTTCCTGATTAATGAAGAAGAAATATTTACCTTTTTGGAGTTAATATAAATTATATCCTTTTTTTTGAAGCTTTTTACTGCAATATATTTATTTTTTTTGGTTAAATGATTTCCTCTAGGAAAAACAACGATTTTTGCTAGTTTAGGTATTTTTTTCCAATTAATCCACTTATGAAGTTTTGGCAAATTATCTGCACCAATTAAAAAATATAAATTTGAACTTTTTTGTTTTCTTTTAATATAATTTAATAAGTCGTAGGTATTTTTAGATTTAATTTTTTTATCAAAAAATTTTACAATAATTTTTTTTTCATTATTGGTTATTTTTTTTGACAATTGTATTCTTGTTTCAATATTAAGATAAGGCTTTTTTTTTAAAGGGTTTTTTTTTGTGATTGCCCATATTAGTTTATTCAGTTTAAATATTTTTAATGAAAGTTTAGAAATGTATAAATGACCAAAATGTGGTGGGTCAAAAGTACCTCCCAAGATTCCTAAGTTATTTTTTTTACTGTAATTATGCAAAAAATTATTTCCTTATTTGACCTTTACCTTTTAATATATATTTGTAGGTAGTCAGTTGATCTATGCCAATCGGCCCACGTGGATGTAGTTTATTAGTTGATATACCAACTTCAGCACCAAAACCAAATTCACCTCCATCGGCAAATTGTGTTGATGCATTGTGCACCGCTATAGAGCTATTAATATCTGAAAGAAATTTTTCAGCTGTTTTATTATTCTTTGTTACAATGGAATCTGTATGAAAAGAGCCATATTTATTAATATGATCTATAGCATCTTTTACTCCATTTACACTTTTTACAGAAATAATTGGAGCCAAATATTCAGTTTCCCAGTCATTTTTTTTTGCAATTTTTGTTTTTTTAGGAACTAACTTTTTTATTAATTTATCTCCTACAATTTTACATCCTAGTTTGTTCAACTCTTCTATTATTGGTTTGCAATGAGTTTTTAAACAAGCTTTGTCAATTAACAAAGTTTCGGCTGCACCACAAATACTAACATTTCTCATTTTAGAATTTTTAACTACCTTTATAGCCATGCTCAAATCAGCTTCACGGTCAACGTAAACGTGGCATAAACCTTCATAATGTCCAATAATTGAAACTGCAGATTTTTTCATAACTTTTTTTACCAAACTTTTTCCTCCCCTAGGGATTATTACATCAATATAATTTGTCATATTTGACAATAAATAATCAACATGGTTTCTAGATTTACTGTCAACAAATTGGACACAATTTTCATCACATTTTTTTCTTTTTAATGCTTTTCTAAAAAGTTTAGCTAAAATTTTGTTAGTGTGAATTGCTTCAGATCCTCCTCTTAAAATCACTACATTTCCACTTTTAAAACATAAAGCAGAGACATCAGAGGTTACATTAGGTCTACTTTCATAAATAATGCCAATCACACCGATAGGTATAGAAACTCTTTTTATAATTAAGCCATTTGGTCTTTTCCAACTAGATAAAGTTTTTTTTAAAGGATCTTTAAATTTTATTATCTCTTTTATTGAATTTCTAATTTGCGTAATTTTCCTTTCGTTCAATTGTAATCTTTCAATCATATTATCTTTAATTTTTTCGGATTTTGCTTTAGCAACATCTATTTTGTTAGAACTTAATATTAATTGAGTGTTATTTTTTAAATACTTATTAAATTGTTCTAGTACAGAATTTCTCTTATCAACATTAAATTTACTTAGCCTTAGGGAGGCTATTTTAGCTCTTTCTCCTATCTTTTTCATATATAGATTTTTTTTCATTTTACACTCTTACCAAGTCATCCTTATGAATAATTTCTTCTCTACTAGAATAACCCAATATATTTTTTATTTCACTACTGTGAGAGCCTTTTATTTTTTCAATTTCAATAGATGAGAATGAAGTTAATCCACGAGCACATTCAATATTATTTTGGTCTTTAACCAATATGTGATCACCTTTTTCGAATTTTCCATTAATTTTTTTTACACCTGCCGGTAATAAGCTTTTTCCATTATTTATTGCCTTAACTGCGCCCTGGTCGATAATCACCTCTCCCTTGGGAGAAACCGATCCAATTATCCATTGTTTCCGGGCGTCTAGTTTAGAAATTCTAGGTAAAAACCAGGTACATTTTTTACTATGATTAATTTCTTTTAGTGGATTTTTATAGTTTCCGTTTGCTATTACCATATAACATCCAGATAATTGGCAAATTTTTGCTGCCTCAATTTTTGTTATCATTCCACCCGATCCGTACAGATTTTCTGTTTTAGTTGCATAGCTTTTTATATTTTCATCGATTTCTTTAACACTTTTAACTAGTTTTGTTTTTTTATTCTTTTTTGGATTATCAGTGTAAAGACCATCTACATCAGATAATAAAACCAAACAATCAGCACTAATAATTTGGGCCACTCTTGCAGCAAGTCTATCGTTGTCACCATACTTTATTTCAGTTGTGGCCGTAGTATCATTTTCGTTAACTATTGGCACAATTCCCATTGCTAGCAAATTATCAATAGTTCTTCTTGCATTTATTGATCTTCTTCTTTGTTCGGTATCATCAAGAGTAAGCAGTATTTGTGAAATTTTTATTTTGCTATTATCAAAAATTTTTTTGTAAAAATTCATTAACTCAATTTGTCCTATTGATGCAACAGCTTGACTTTTGTCAACTTTCATACCTTTTTTTTTAATTCCAAGAAATTTACAACCCATAGCAATAGCCCCCGAAGAAACAATTACGATTTGTTTTTTTTTGATTAAAAGTTTTTTAATACTTTTGGCAAACTCATCTAGCCAAATTATTTTAGGTTTTCCTTTCTCATTCATTAGATTCGATGATCCAATTTTAATTACAATTTTTTTAAATTTATCAATTTGCATATTTAATTAATGCTTTTTTTATGTTTATTAGACCTTTATGTTTTAGAGCTGATATTGTAAAAATTTTTTTTTTTATTTTTTTGCTAAATAATTCAATTTTACTATTAGTTTCATCCACACTAAGCATATCTATTTTATTAAAAACTATAATTTCTACTTTATTTGTTAGTTTTTTACTATATTTCGATAACTCTTTTCTAACTTTAAAATAATTTTCAACTAAATTATCATTTGTAATATCAATTAAGTGCAAGATATTTTTACATCTTTCGATATGTCTCAAAAATTTATCACCCAAACCAATTCCTTCATGAGCACCTTCAATTAAACCAGGTATGTCTGCTAAAGTTATTTCTTTATTATTATAGCTGGCAACTCCAAGATTTGGATTAATTGTTGTAAATGGATAGTTAGCAATTTTAGGTTTTGCGCTTGTAAGAACTGATAATAGACTGGACTTTCCACAGTTTGGCATTCCAACAATTCCTACATCAGCTATAATTTTAAGTTGCAACCAAATCCAAAAACTTTCTCCTTTATCTCCATCTGTTTTTTTTCGTGGCGATCGATTTGTAGAACTTTTAAATCTTACATTCCCCAGCCCACCTTTTCCACCGTTAGCAATTATTATTTTTTGTTCAGCTTTAGCCAAATCTTCAATTAAAGTATTGTTATCTTCTTCGAAAATTTGTGTACCAACAGGAACTCTTAAAATTAAATCTTTTCCACTTTTTCCTGTTTGTTTTTTGCCTTTTCCACTTTCACCCCTTTCTGCTTCAAAGTGTTGCTGGTATCTAAAGTCAATAAGTGTATTTAAATTTTTGTCAGCAACAAAAACTACTGATCCACCAGACCCTCCATCACCTCCATCTGGTCCTCCAAATTCAACAAACTTTTCTCTACGGAAGCTTGATGATCCGGAACCACCATCTCCTGATTTTAAATATATTTTTGTTTGGTCTAAAAATTTCATAACTTTAAAGAAAAAAAACTAATTTCTAAGTTTTATAAATTAGCTAGGGATAACAGACACGAATGTTCTGTTCAGTTTTGCTTTTTTGAATTGAACTCTTCCTTTTACCAAAGAGAATATTGAATGATCTTTACCCATACCAACACAATCACCAACATGGATCTTCGTTCCTCTTTGTCTAACTATAATATTTCCAGGCATAACTAATTGACCACCATATTTTTTTACTCCAAGTCTTCTTCCGGCACTATCTCGACCGTTCCTTGATGATCCACCTGCTTTTTTTGTAGCCATAATTTAATATCCTAAATTTATAATATCACTTTTT
>CACLHE010000011.1 GCA_902606665.1 uncultured Pelagibacteraceae bacterium | reverse complement strand
GTTGAGGTTAACCCTAAGTTCGAAGGTAAACAAATTATCATGATAGTCCAACCTTTATAATCTTATTGTAAATTAATTATAAAATTTGTATAAACTGCCTTAATTTATGCCTAAACTAAAAACAAAAAGTTCAGCGAAAAAAAGATTTAAGTTAACTGCAAAAGGAAAAGTTAAAATGCCACAGTCTGGTAAAAGACACGGAATGATTAAAAGAACAAATTCACAAATAAGAAAACAGAGAGGCACAACAATTATGTCTAAACAAGATTCAAAAATTGTTAAGTCATATATGCCTTACAGTTTGAGAGGTTAAAATGGCAAGAGTCAAAAGAGGAGTTACCAGTCATGCTCGTCACAAAAAAGTTTTAAAGCAAGTCAAAGGTCAGTTTGGCAGAAGAAAAAATACTATCCGTGTAGCAAAACAAGCATTAGAAAAAGCAATGCAGTATGCCTATAGAGATAGAAGAGCTAAAAAAAGAGAATTTAGATCTTTATGGATACAAAGGATAAATGCTGGAGTGAGAGCAGAGGGTATTACTTATTCAAAGTTTATTAATGGATTAAACAAGTCAGGTATTAAGTTAGATAGAAAAGTATTGGCCGATATAGCCTATAACAACCCTGAGGCGTTTAAATCTATAGTAAAAAAAGTACAATCCTCCCTTAACTAATAAGGGTATTTCTATTATCTTCATTACAATAGAGAATCATTAAAAAATTTTGATATGGAAAATTTAGATAAAATTCAATCTGATATTTTAAGTAAAATAAAAAATGTAAGTGACAAAAACTCTTATGAAACAATTAAAACAGAAATTTTTGGTAAAAAAGGAATTATTACTGAACTTTTTAAAAAAATAGGAAGTTTAAATCAAGATCAGAGAAAGGAATATGCTTCAAAACTTAATTTTTTAAAAGAAAAAGTAACAGAAATCCTCGAAAAAAAAATTGAAAATTTTAATCAATCAGAAATTAATAAAAAACTTAAACACGAAAAGATCGATGTAACTTTGCCAGGAAGAACCTTTTTTCAAGGAAAAATTCATCCAGTTTCGCAAGTAATAGATGAAGTAACTTCTATCTTTTCTGAAATTGGTTTTTCTGTTGAAGAAGGACCAGATATTGAAAATGAGTATTATAATTTTTCTGCACTTAATACACCAGAAAATCATCCAGCAAGAGATATGCATGACACGTTTTATCTTGAACATTCTAAAGATTTACTTCTAAGAACGCACACATCACCAGTTCAAATTAGAACAATGCTAAAAGGAAAACCACCATTTAAAATAATAGCACCAGGAAGAACTTACAGACATGATAGTGACCAAACACACTCGCCCATGTTTCATCAGCTAGAAGGTTTACATATTGATAAAAATATAAATATGGGACATCTCAAAGGTTGCTTATACTATTTTGTAAAAAAATTTTTTGAGGTTGAAAAGGTAAAAATAAGATTTAGACCAAGTCATTTTCCTTTTACCGAACCATCAGCTGAAGTAGATATTGGATATAAAATTCAAGATGGCAAAATAAAGATTGGTGAAGGTGATAAATGGCTAGAAATTCTTGGTTGTGGAATGGTACATCCCAATGTTCTTAAGAATGCAAAAGTAAATCCAAAACAATACCAAGGTTATGCATTTGGAGTAGGAATTGATCGATTGGCTATGCTGAAATATGGAATAAATGATCTTAGATCTTTTTTTGAAAGCGATATTAGATGGTTAGAATTTTACGGATTCGATCCACTTGATGTGCCAACAAACTATAGAGGTTTAAGCAGATGATAACTTCTTTATCATGGTTAAAAAACCATCTAGATACAAAAGCGAATTTAAATCAGGTAGCAGAACGATTGACAGAAATTGGGCTAGAGGTAGAAAATATAAAATCTTCAAATAGTAATTTGGATAATTTTATTGTTTGTAAAATTGTAAAAGCTCAGAAGCATCCTAATGCAGACAAGCTAAAGCTTTGTGATGTTAACATAGGTTCTGGAACTTTAGTTAAGGTTGTTTGTGGAGCTCAAAATGCTAGAGACGGGCTATTTGCAGTGTACGCTCCTCCAGGAGCAACTATTCCAAAAACTAATATGAAATTAAAAATAGCAAAAATAAGAGGTATAGAATCTCACGGGATGCTTTGCTCCGGTTATGAACTTGACGAATCTTCAGACAAAGAAGGAATTATTGAATTAAATAAAAAAGAAAAAAATATAGGTGATAAATATTTTAAAAGTATCGGAGAAAAAATTATAGATATCTCTATCACGCCAAACAGACCTGATTGTTTGGGTGTTCGAGGTATAGCTAGAGATTTGGCATCATCTGGTTTGGGCAAACTAAAAAAACAACCTCCAATTAGAATAAGTCAAAAATTTAAAAGCCCAATTAAAGTTTCAATAAAAAAAGAAAAAGGTCAAGGCTGCGCTATTTTTGGAAGCGTTTATATAAGAAATGTTCAAAATAAAGAAAGTCCAGATTGGCTTAAAAAAAGAATTATATCTTTGGGTTTAAAACCAATTTCAGCAATCGTGGATGCCACGAACTATGTTATGTTTGATTTAAATAGACCTTTGCACGCTTACGACGCTGATAAAATTGATCAAGAAATCATTGTTAGAAATTCAAAGAAAGGTGAGTCTTTTGAAGCTTTGGATAATAAAAAATATGCACTTGAAAACAATATGTGCGCGATAACTGACAAATCCGGAGTTTTAGGATTAGGAGGAATTATTGGAGGCACCAGATCAGGTACAGAACTTTCAACAAAAAATATTTTATTAGAATCTGCCTATTTTTTTCCATCACCAATTAGAAAAACTTCTAAAATATTAAATATTGATACTGATGCGAAATATAGGTTTGAAAGAGGTATAGATCCTCACTCTATAAAATTGGGCTTAGAACTTGGAATGTGTATGATACTAGATATTTGTGGTGGTGAGGCTAGCAAATATTCAATTATAGGAAAGATAAAAGAAGAAAGAAAAATAATTGACTTAGAATCAGAAAAATTTTCAAAAGTTATTGGATCTTCAATTACAAGCGCAGAAATAAAAAAAATTCTAACTTCTTTAGGATGTTCTTTGAAAATTAGTGGAAAAAAAATTAAGGTTTTACCTCCTACTTGGAGACCAGATATTAAGGAAGATATTGATCTTATAGAAGAGCTGACAAGAATTAAAGGTTATGATCAAGTACCTTTAATAAATCCAGAAAAAGAAAATATTAAAGATCCATTAAATTATAAACAAAAAATTTTTCATTTTGCTCAAAGATCAGTTGCTTCAAAGGGTTATACCGAAGCAGTTACCTGGTCATTTACAGATTCAAAAATGGATAATTTATTCTCAGAATTAAAAAACGAAATTAAATTATCAAACCCAATTTCATCTGACTTAGATGTCTTAAGATCATCTCTTTATTCAAATTTAATTATCGGGGCGAAAAAAAATATTCACAGAAATTTTGAAGACCTAATGTTATTTGAAATAGGACCGGTGTTTAAAGGAAGCAAGCCAGGAGAACAATCAACAATGATTGGAGCCATTAAGACTGGAAAATATTCTAGAAAAAATTGGTTAGAAAAAGAAAGAAACTTTGATGTTTTCGATATAAAAAATGATGCCATAAGAACCTTAAATGAAATTGGGATTGATAGTTCTAAGATTGTAGTAAGTAATAAACCTAAAAAATGGTATCACCCAGGTAGATCTGGCTTATTATCTTTAGGTTCATCAAGCGGACCAGAGCTAGCATACTTTGGTGAGATTCACCCGTTGATTATAAAAAAAGCAGATCTCAGAACAGATAATGTTTTAGGCTTTGAAATTTTTTTAGATAACATACCCGAGTCAAGAAAAAAAATTAGAGAAGCAAAACCAAAATTTGAAGTTTCTGATTATCAAAAAGTAGTCAGAGATTTTGCATTTGTCATAGATGAAAAATATAGTTCTGGAGAAATTATAAATTTAGTTAAAAAAATTGATAAAGATTTAATTAAAAATGTAAAAATTTTTGATGTTTACCATGGAGAAAATATTGACCTTGGTAAAAAATCTATAGCATTTAATGTAACTTTAGAGCCTAAAGATAAAACTTTAAGTGAAAAAGACATTGACCAGATCAGCAAAAAGATTATTTCAACTGTCCAAGACACAACAGGCGCAAATCTAAGGTCCTAATGCCAACGAATGAAACTATTCGCAATTTTTCAATAATTGCGCACATTGATCATGGAAAGTCTACTTTGGCAGATAGATTAATTCATAAATGTGGAGGGTTAACAGATAGAGAAATGAAAGAGCAAGTTCTTGATTCAATGGATATTGAAAGAGAAAGAGGAATTACAATTAAAGCACAAACTGTCCGATTAAATTATAAAGCTAAAGATGGAAAAAATTATACACTTAATATTATTGATACTCCTGGCCATGTAGATTTTAGCTATGAGGTAAGTCGTTCACTTTCAGCATGCGAAGGTTCAATTTTAATTGTAGATAGTTCACAAGGAGTTGAAGCACAAACTTTAGCTAACGTATACCAAGCTCTTGATAACAATCATGAAATTATTCCAGTTTTAAACAAGATTGATTTGCCAGCTTCAGATACTGAAAAAGTAAAAAAGCAAATCGAAGATGTTATTGGAATAGACACAAGTAAGACAATAAATTGTTCTGGAAAAACAGGAGAAGGAGTAGAAGATATTTTAGAATCTATAGTAAAAATTTTACCGCCACCCAAAGGAAATGCTGAAAAACCATTGAAGTGTTTATTAGTAGATAGTTGGTACGATAGCTACCTAGGAGTTGTAATTTTAGTAAGAGCTATTGATGGAAGTTTGAAAAAGGGAATGAAAATTAGAATGATGTCAAATAATACTGAACACACAATTGAAAAAGTAGGTGTGTTTACTCCAAAACCAAAAGATGTAGATAAAATTTCATCAGGAGAAATTGGCTTCATTATAACTGGAATAAAAAATTTATCTGATACTAAAGTAGGAGATACAATATGCGATGTACAAAATCCTATAGATAAGCCACTAGCAGGATTTAAGCCAAGTAAACCAGTAGTATTCTGCGGTTTGTTTCCTGTAGACAATTCTGAATATCAAAAACTTAAAGACGGAATTGCAAAATTAAAACTTAATGATTCAAGTTTTTCATATGAACCAGAAGCCTCGAGCGCTTTAGGTTTAGGTTTTCGTTGCGGTTTTTTGGGTTTGCTTCATTTAGAAATAGTAACACAAAGGTTAGAAAGAGAATTTGATATAAATCTTATCACAACAACACCTGGTGTAATTTATAAAATTAATAAAAGAGATGGATCAATTAAAGAATTGCAAAACCCAACTGATATGCCAGATCCAACTCAAATTTTATCCATAGAAGAACCTTGGATAAAAGCTACAATAATTACTCCCGATCAATATTTGGGTTCAATTATTAAAATATGCCAAGATAAAAGGGGTATTCAAAATAATTTAACCTATTCAGGAAATCGAGCAGTGCTAAGTTATGAACTTCCATTAAACGAAGTTGTTTTTGATTTTTATGATAGACTTAAATCTTTATCGAGCGGTTATGCCAGCTTTGATTATGAAATTACAGGCTATAAAGAAGGAAATTTAGTTAAAATGGGAATACTTGTTAATGCAGAACCTGTAGATGCTTTATCGATGATTATTTACAAAGACTTTGCTCAGTCTCAAGGACGGCAAGTTTGTGAAAAGCTTAAAGAATTAATTCCACGACATAATTTTCAAATTCCGATTCAGGCGGCTATAGGTGGAAAAGTTATTGCTAGAGAAACAATCAAAGGATTTAAAAAAGATGTTCTTACCAAAATCCATGGGGGTGGTGCCAGAGATCGAAAAAGGAAACTATTAGACAAGCAAAAAAAAGGTAAAGCTAGAGCTAAACAATTTGGAAAAGTAGAAATTCCTCAAGAAGCATTTATTGGTGTTTTAAAAATAAATAAGGAAACTTAAATGGAGAGATGGCCGAGCGGTTTAAGGCGCAGGCTTGGAAAGCTTGTGTACTGTCAAAGGTACCGTGGGTTCGAATCCCACTCTCTCCGCCATTAATTTAACTTTTTGAAGATTTTTTGTAGTTGCAAAAAGAGGTTCTGTCGCTCGTAGAGGTGATTTATTCACAAACCAATTGGGTCCAAGTGCATTTGCCAGTTATTAATAATATTTAAATTTAAAAAACTAAATTTCAAAATAAGAGATATGTGGTTCAAAATTAAATTGTTTTAATTTAACTTTGCTTTTAGCAAACTTCTCTAAATAAGCAACCGTTTCACCATACCATCTTTTGTCATTTAATTCATCAAAAACTACCAGAGCACCTTTTGACATTCTTGGCAAGAAATGGTCCAAAGCAATTTTTGTAGGTTTGTAAATATCAAAATCTAAATATAAAAGTGAAACTAAACAATGTTTATTTTCTTTTAAATATTTTGGAATAGTTTTAGTAGCGTCACCCTTAACAAGCTCTACTTTATTAATATGATTATTAAATCTATTCTTATCTAAAATCTTTATAGAATTTTTAATTAAATCTAAATTTGAATTATTTAAATAATTCTTTTTTGTATACTTATGTTTTATATTATCTTTTTTTTTATCTATTGATGGGAAACCTGTGAATGTATCAAAACTTACAACTTTCTTATCAATTTGATAGGGTTCAAATATTGAGGCTAATTTAGCAAAAAGTAATAAACTTGAACCTAGGTGACTTCCACATTCAACAATTGAACCTTTTATATCTAAAGTTTTTTTATACAATTCATATTTTGCCAAATAGTAACTCAACGATTGCCTTCTTATGAATAAAGGAAAAGTTTCAGAGGCATTTATGATATTTTTATTTTTTTTATAAAAATTTTCAAATTCGTCAATAGCATATTTATCTGATTTAGATAATTTGAGCCCATCTTTTAAAGTATATGGAGCATGTATTTTTTTCATAGAGCTCCTCCGCTAGTTCTAACTCTGATCCTTTTTTTCTTGCTCTGGAGGGTTACTTGACATTCTTTCTTCCATTGCTTTTAAATTTTCTTTTTCAATCTCTTTTGATCTTCTTACTTCTTCAATTTGTATTTTTCTAGTTTCATCTGCTTTTTCTTTTCTTTCTTGCTCTTCTTTTAATCTCCTATTTCTATCTTCTTCTTTTAATTTTTTTTCTATTATTCTTCTTGCTTCTTCAATGCGATTCGATCTATCTCTTTCTGCTTCTGCTATTTTGCTTTTATGAATTTTATCTAATTTTCTTCTAACTTCATTTTCTTCTGTTATTCTTTTTTCTTTTAATTCATTAATTTCATTAAGTTTTGAGAGCTTTTCTTCTTCAGCATTATCCAATTTATTCTTATAAATTTGGTCCATTTTTTCAATTAATTTTCTCTCTTCTTCAATTCCTTTTTCTTTTTTTGTTTTTATAAGATTTAATTTTCTTGAAGTTTCTTCTTCATCTTCTTTTATTCTTCTTTCTTCTTCTTCTAGCAATCTTCTTTCTTCATCTTCTTCAAATTTTATTTTTTTCTCTTTTTTAATTTTTCTTTCTTCTTCTTTTAATCTTTTAGTTTCATCTATTAGTCTTCTTGCGTCTTCTTCTTTAAATCTTCTAGTTTCTTCCTCTTCTAATATTCTTTCAGATTCTTCTTCTAAGCTCTTTTCTTTCTCTCTTAGAAATATTTGTTCATCCCTTATTTTTCTTATGACCTCTTCATTTAATCTTCTTTTTTCTTCAGCTTTTAGTCTTCTTTCCTTTTCTCTTTTTAAATTACTCTCTTCTTTCTCTTTTAATATTCTGTTCTCCTCTTTTTTCTTTGATAGTTCTTCTTGTTCTAATCTTCTTGTTTCCTCAGCTTTATTTTTTTTTAATTCTTTATCTGCGATTCTTCTTTGTTTTTCCTTTTCTATTTTTTCATTATAATGTTTATCCAGCTCTTCTTTCTCTTGTTGTTCTTCAGCTATTCTTTTCTCTTTTAATTTATTGATCTCTTCAAGGTCTATTATCTTTTCATTTTCTATTTTTTCTAATTTTTCAGTGTAAGTTTGGTTCATCTCTATCAATTTTTGTTGCTCATCTACTATTCGTTTTTCTTTTAATTGAGAAACTCTTTCAAGTTCTGATAGTTTTTCTTGTTCTGCTTTTGCTATGCTTTCTTTATAAATTGGATCAATTTTTTCACGTTCTTCTTGCTCTTCTTTTATTTTTCTTTCTCGATCAATTCTTATAATATTGATTTCTTTTAATCTAAGTGCTTCCTCTTTTCTTAGCTGTTTTTCTTCTTCTTTTAATTGTTTTTGCTCTTCTTTATTTTTCTTTTCTCTATTTTTTTCTCCTAATTTTTCTTTTTTTTCTTTTTCCTTTTCACGTTTTTTTGTGAAAGTCTTATAAATTTTGCCTAGGGTTTCAAATTTAAAATCTACAACTTTTTGTAAATCTATACCTGCACCATTAGTTTTTCTTTTGCTGTAAGTTTTAGCTTTTCTTCTTTTTTTGTTTCTTTTTTTTGATCGTTTAGCAACTTTGCGTTTCATTGCCCCCCCCCTTAAAATTGTATTTATTGTATACCTAATTTCGGTAATCAAAAACCACTAAGAGTCCGCATAAAGTTTAGATAATACTGATCTTTCTGCGTTGAAAAATTTGTGTAGGCCTGGAAAGCTTGTGTATTGTCAAAGGTACCATGGGTTCGAATCCCACTCTCTCCGCCATTAATTTAAGCTTTTCTAATCTTAAGCGTGCAGTTAAAATCGGCATGGAATTTTAGAAAGGGATAATGTCAAAAAGATATAGTGGAAAATCATTTAAAGATAGAAGTGTAATGAAAAAACCTAAATTAACTTTTAAAGAAAAAAGAAAATTAAAAGAGGAAAGAAAAAAAAAAAGATGAAAAAGCTTTTAGGGATCTTGGTTCTAGGTTTGCTTTTCAGTGGAAAAGCTTATGCCGCTGATTGTAATCAAGCATCAGGAGATATTACTGGAACTGAAGCCAGTCCTGACACCACAACATATGTGTGTGAAGATAATGATGTATTTGTTCTTGATGAAGGTGTGCATACTACAGAAAGTACTATTCGTATTAATTTACAAACTAACAGTGCAGAAAATGTTACGATCACTAATTCAGGAACAATTTACAGAGATGTCGATAATAGTGGTGCTATTTTAGGAGAAACCTCTGACACAGTTACAGTTACTAATAACAGCACTGGTACTATTCAAGGTGTGGACCAGGCAATATTTATAGGCTCAGGAGATAATTGGACAATAGATAACTACGGAACTATTTACGGCGAAGACGCGAAGGCAATTAATATTAAGAAGGGAGATAATACTAAAATCACCAATCGGTCTGGAGGTACAATTAAAACTGATGGCGCTAACGGAATATTAATATGGGGTGCAGACTCTGATGATGGGGAAAATACAGAGATATATAACTATGGAACTATATCTGCAGCAAAAAGTTCTGTAAAAGTGGCTAACACCTCATCAGGAACAACTATTACTAATTATAGCGGGGGAAGCATTCTAGCTACCAACACCACTGGTCAAACAGCTGCGATACAGATTGATGCTGATGATACAACAATCACTAACAAAGGAACCATAACTGCATCTGGTACACAACACTCAATCGAAGTTAAAAACGGCGTAACAGGCACAAAAATTTATGTTGATGGCGCTCCAACATTTACAGGAGAAGTTGATTTTAATAACGCAGCTGCAAATACCACAATGTATTTGGGATGTAGCATGACACAAGACACAACTATAGAAATTCATAACAAACCTAGCCTAAACATTACTAATAATCTTTGTGGAAATGACACTTATACAATACAAGACAGTTCTCAAGTAGCTGATGCAGACAATTCTGAAACAGATGGATATTTAGTAATCGACGAAGGTCTTGAAGTTGTAAGCAATAATGCAAAATATAGAAGTGAAAATGTTGCAACAAAATTGAAAAGTTTATTCAGTGCAGCAAACTATATTGATGGAGTCGAACCAGAAGATAAGTTCTTTAGAGTATTTTACAGCAATGTAAAAAGAGAAAATATGTATAAGGGCAGTATGACGGGTGTTGTGGGACAATTGAGTCCAATTAACTGGCGAAATATAACGAGTAATATCTTTTTAGGTTACAGCAAACATTATGGTGATTTTGATAACGGAGAATTTTTAGGTGGAGGAAATTATGCTTTAGGACTAAAGAACGTCTTTACTAAGAACGGGCTGAAAGTATCTTTCTCACCTATGATAGGACTCAATGATTTAGATGTTACTGATTTTGACTCAGATTCTACTGCTAAAGTAAAAACTAATTTATTAAGCGAGTTTCTGGCGATTAATGGTAAAATAGATAAAGAAATACAAACAAGCGAAGATGCTTCACTTAACTTAAGCGTTCAATCGACTTTAGGACTACAAAGATTTCCAGATTATTTATCTAGTTTTAGTGATGGTGATTTGTCAGTGGATGAAGCTATTGAGCAAGTATTAAGTGGAGGGTTTGAGGTTAAATACAACGAGGAACTTGGCAAAGGTTTCATCATCAGACCTTATGTTGGCGTAAGCTTAAATCATAACTTAAATAATAATATTGATATGGTAAAAGATGATGATAGTTTACCCGCTTCGCCAGCAGATTCATCTACAGCAGGTTATTATGTAGGCCTTACTCTAAATAAGGAAGCTAAAGATATTAATTTCGACTTAGATTTAATGTACGGAAATGAAGATGGATTAATTAATCAAATTGCGGCTGTTTCATTTACCAAAAAGTTTGGTAAAGTTAAAACTGCAAAACTTGAGAAAGAAACTGACACTTCAAAAATTGATCTAAGTTCCATTACTCAAGATCAAGATAAAGATCTAAAAGAAATCGAAGAATTAAAAAAAGCAGTAGGAGAAGTAAAAGCTAAAAATGAAGCATTAAGAGCTCAAAATGAGAAGCTGAAATTGATGGCAGAAAAAGTTATAGAAGAAAATAAAACAAGCAAGGCATTAATTATAGATTTGATTAAAACAAATGAGAAAATCAAATTAGAGAAAGAGATGTTAAAAAATCAAATTTTGGAGAAAGAAAGCGAAGAGATTCGTAGGCAAATTGAAGAGAGCAATCAGGTTAATAAACCTTCTATAAAATTTTTAACGATGTTCGGAGCAATCTTTACTTTTGTGGTATTAAGCTTAACTTCTTTAGTTGCGTCTACCTACAATAGAATTATGTATAGACGACCTGTAAGAGTGTAAATTAATCGTTTATCTTTTTTAAAACATCAGTCAAGGAGTCGTATTTTTCATTAAACGTTTCTCCTTTTTTCTTTACAGTAGAAGGTGTATACACTTCATCATCGTATCTACTAGAACCTGCTTTACATGCTAGGTATTTATGAATCTTTCCGCCTTTTAAATGAGAGCAATCTTTTTTAGATCCAGCTGAAAAAGTTTTTTTTTGTTTTTTTTTGCTGTCTTCTAATACTAATTTTATTGAGCAGTCAGTATACTTTTCTGTTCCAACTTCATATCCCATATCTTTACAAGCTTGTTTAGCTTCTTCTGGATCTAATGCATTACCGATGTTGCACCACAAGAAACTTAACACCAAAATTCCGAGAAACTTTTTCATGGGAAAATGTTACCACAATAAGTGACCGTTTTTGAGTCCAAAAAGTAGTCACTCTTAACGGTATCGTAGGTCTGAATCCCGCTCTCTCCACCATTTTTTTGATTTTATTAAAAATTACTTTTTAGTAAACTAAGAGTTATGAAATATGATAAAAATGGTTTGCCGACAAAAGAATACTATACAGAAGAACTAAAAACGCCACTTTCTAAAAAAATGAAAGCGCTGGAATATCAAAAGTATTATACAGGCGCTTCAATTGTTTTGATGGTTTTGGTTCTAATAGGCATGTACATAATTTTAAACTAATTGATTATGGACTGTTAGCTCAGTTGGTAGAGCGGATGACTCTTAATCATTAGGTCGTGGGTTCGATCCCCACACAGTCCACCATTATTTACATTCAACAGCACCATCAATACCTAATTTAAGCTTAGTTTCCAGACCGTATGCTGGTGTTTCGTCTATTTCTAAAACTTCAATTCTTTTCTCAAGCACATTATAGCTACTTTTTGTTGCGCAAAGCTCCCTTGCCCTTGTTTCAAAATCTGCTTTTAATTTATCCATTACTTTTTTACCTTTTTTAGAATTAGCTTCATATTGACTTATTCTAACCCATTTTCTTGCAACGAGGGAAATATCATGAGTATCTTTTCCAGAGAAATCTTTTTTTTGAGTATCGCTTTTACTCTTACATGGGACACTTGATCCATCTATACTAACGCATTCTCCCAAACCTTTTTGTTTTCCAGCAATAAATTTGCCCACGAAAGCTGTACCATCAGGATATGTAAAAGTTCCTTCACCGTGACGTTTTCCATTAATAAATTCTCCCACAAATTTTTTTCCATCAGGATAATAAAGCGTACCGTTTCCATGCAGTTTATCATTTTGAAAAGTTCCAGAATACTCGCGTCCATCATTCCATATTTTTGTGCCATTTCCATTACTTTTTCCATTTTTCCATTGACCAAAATATTTATCACCATTTTTCCAAGCAAAATTTCCATATCCATGTGGTTCAAAATTCTTGAAATCTCCAACATATTTAGCTCCACCAGGAAAAATTGCTAACCCTTTAATTATTTCTCCATCCATAAACATTCCGTCATATTTGTGACCACTATCTGCTTTATATATACCTTTACATTTTGTCCATGCACTTATTTCATTTCCAATACATTTAATCACTTTACTTTGTTCCTCTTTTATTTTTTTTTGGGCTTCAGCAATTTGTTCCTGCTCTTTATCCATTTCTGCTTTTTCAATTTTATCTTTATCCCAATCTCCTTTAACATTTAAACATTTGCTTAGTTTTTTTAATTGTAATCTGAAAACATCCATATCAACTCCAGATTCTTTTATATATTGTAACTTTGTTACACTTTTTGTTTTAGCATTTAGATAATATTCAAAATAAATTTTATCACCTTTGCCGCTTTCTATTTTCTCACTGATGATTTGATCTTTTTCTATTAATTTAATATTATCTATAAAATTTTGAACTGTTCCATCTACACCTTCTAATTGAACATTAATTATTTTTTCTTCTAAATTAATTGTATAGGTTCCTGTTACAGCATTACTTATTTTACATCCTGCAAAATAGTAGGGATCTGCATATAGTACTTCACAATACAGGAAGCTAAAAAAAGTTATAGCTAGAATTTTTTTCATTAAGAATTAAATTATAGTAAGATATTTTATTTTAAACAAATAATTGATTTAAAAATCGCTAATTTTAGTTTATTATTTGACTTGAGTCGTAAATTTAAACAAAAAAGAGGTAAATTATGTTGTGGATCGCAGCAGCAGCAGCAGTACTTTGGTACATGAACCAGTAATTAGGAAATTTTTTTAATTCCAATTACTTTTAATTTCGCAGTTTTATTTATTCTATCAATTGTTTTATTGATAGGCATTTGTACGGTTTTTTTTAATGGTCCGTACGCATGAATAAGATGTTTTCTGGAGAGGCTCAAAGCTACATGTCCTTTCCAGAAAATCAAACTGTTTTTTTTCATACTTTTTAGTTTAACATTTTTTTTAAAGTATCTGATTTGATCTTTAGCATCTCGGGGGCAAAATTTGTTATTAAAATTAAAGCACAACTGTATTAACCCAGAGCAATCAACTCCTTCGAAATGTCTGCCTCCCCATTTATATTTAGTATTAATAAATTTTTTAATATATTTAAAAACATTTCTAGTTTTGTAGTTTATATTTTTTAAATCATTTTTATTGATCCATAAATTATCAAATTTATAAAAATTAGCTTTTTTTTCAGTGACATTGATTTTTGATCCAAAACTAAGTTTTTTTTTAATTTTATTTTTAGTATTAGGTTTAGAATATAGTTTTGCATATAAATTAAAAACTTTGTGAGTGTTTTTTTGATTTGAAGGATAATTTTTTTCTTTTATAAATCCTTTATAATTATCTAAATCGCATTTTATTTTTAGCCACGACCTGTGTTTTTTAATTTTTTTGAAAGTTTCCCCATAAAGAATTTGGGTAACAACTTCAGATTTTAAACTTTTTTTTTTATAAACGTTTATAAAAGATTGATTACTTCTCACTTCAATTTAAGTTCATTTTTAATAAACCACAGGCAAATTAAAGAAGGTATAACCATTACTGCTGTAATTATGAAAAATATTCCCCAATCACCATTTAACCAATCAACCAAGGCGCCTGATGAGGCCGCCAATGTAGTTCTTCCAGCGGTACCAATCGAAGCAAGTAAAGCGTACTGCGTTGCAGTATAAGTCCTATCAACCAGCATCGAAATAAAAGCTACAAATGCAACAGTTGCAAACGCTGCAGCAATGTCATCTAAAATTACAGCTAAAGCAAAAAGCCATTCAACTTTTCCTGACCAAGCCAATACTGTAAACAAAAGGTTAGTAGTTGCCATTAAGATACCAGCAACAAACATCGCTTTAACTACACCTGAGCGTATAGCAAATAGTCCTCCCAAAAGTGTAAATATTACAGTTGTTATCCAACCTAGTCCTTTAGAATAAATAGCAATGTCTGATTTTGAAAATCCAATTTCTTTATAAAAAATAATAGACATACGTCCTAAAAATGCTTCACCAATTTTAAAAAGAAATACAAATATTAGAATTCCAATAGCAATTTTAAAACCATTTTTCTTAAAAAAACTTATTATTGGTCCAGCAATTGTTCCGCTAGTCCATGCTACTGATTTTGTAATTATTCCTGAAGATCCTAATTTTTTTTCAATCATCTGGTCATTCATTTTTTGATTTGCTTGCCTTTCTGTAGGCGGAGCCTCATGAACAAACATCAATCCAATGTTACAAGCAATTATAACTATACCAAGTATTAAAAAAGTAATTTGCCAGTAATTTTCAAATCCTAGATTTTGAAAAAACTCAGCAGCATTTAATGCAATAACTCCACCTAATTTATATCCAGTCCACCAACCAACAACAGCCATAGCAGCCCCAGCTTGCATTGATTTTCCTTCATCTTTTCCAATTTGTTCAATTCTTAAAGCGTCAACGGTAATATCTTGAGTAGCTGAAGCAATAGCAATTACCAATCCGATTGTAATAACAAGCGCCAGATTTGCCGTTGGCTCGATTAAACTCCAGGAAATTAAACTAATAAGAATAATTAGCTGCATGATCACAATCCACCCACGACGATGACCAATTTTATTAGTTAGCCACGGAATACGAATTCTATCGATTAAAGGGGCCCAAAGATAATTGAGGGCATAAACACCAAATATTAAACCAGCCCAACCAATAGTACTTCTACTTAAACCGTCCTCTTTTAACCAAAGACTTAAACTACTTCCGATAAGAACCCATGGAAATCCACTAATAATTCCCAACAAGAGAATTCTGGCCATTCGTTTTTCTAAATAAACAGAAAATGATTCTGATAAGGTTTGTTTTTTATAAATTTCCATAAATCACCAAAAAAATCTAATTTCTCCAAAAAGAAGGAAAAAATAGAACTAAAACTGCAAATAATTCTAACCTACCTAGAAGCATACCAAAAGACAAAATTAACTTAGAAAAACTAGGTAAATCGCTATAATTTCCATTGGGCCCAATGACATCCCCTAATCCCGGCCCAACATTTGATATTGCTGAAGCTGAACCAGATAGAGCAGTAACAAAATCTAAACCATTTAAAGATAATAAAGCTGTCAAAATAAAGAAAATGAAAAAATAAAGAAATATAAAAGTCATTATAGAGTATATAAATGTATTTGTTATTTTTTCTTTATTATATTTTATTGAAAATATACCATGTGGATAGACTAATTTTTTAATTTGAACAAGTATAAAACTCGCTAGTATTTGAAATCTAAAGATTTTAATTCCACAGGTAGTAGATCCTGCGCACCCTCCGATAAACATTAAAAAAAGAAAAAAAATTAAAGGAAACTTTCCCCATAAGCCAAAATCGGAAGTTACGTAGCCAGTCCCTGATAAAATTGAAACAACGTTAAAAGCAGATATTCTTAAATTATTTAAAGCGCTATATTCTTGATTATTATTTAAAGTTAGATAAACAAACATAAGCAAAACTGAAATAATTAAAATATAAATTAAACCTTTAATTTGAGAATCTTTGAAAAATATTTTTTTATCACCTTTTATGAATTTTAAATAAGCAATAAAAGGTAAGCTTCCTAAAATTATAAAAATTATTGAAATAATTTCAATTTTAGGATTTTGAAAATAACCAATAGAATTACTGTATGTAGAAAAACCACCCGTTGCGATTGTTGTCATAGAATGAGCAACGCTATCGAAAATATTCATACCTACTAGCCAATAAGCAATTCCACAAAAAAAAGTTAAGGTTATATATATTATTGAAATAACTAAAGTTATCTCACGAGTTTTAGGTAAAATTTTTTCTGCAGTTTCACTACCTTCAACCCTAAATAGTTGCATTCCCCCGATATTTAATAAAGGAAGCATTGTGATTGCCATTACGATTATACCAATGCCACCTAACCATTGTAATATTGCTCTCCAAACAAGAATACTTTTAGGAGCATCATCCAGATTAGTAATAATAGTTGCTCCGGTTGTTGTTATTCCCGACATACTTTCAAAGAAAGAATCAACAATTGATAAATTAAGATCAGATAGTAAAAATGGTATACATCCAAAAATAGCAACACTTAGCCAAGATAAAGCTGTGAGAAGAAAAGCATTTTGTAAATTTAGTTTTCTATTTTCTTCTAAATTTGTAAGAACTAAAAGTATTCCCATAAATATCGTAATAGTTGTTGAGGATAAAAATGATTTATTTTCCTCACCATATGTAAATTGGAGAAAAAGTGGTATAATCATGAATGTTCCTAATATTATTAGAAGCACTCCTATTGCAAAAAAAACAGTTTTGTAATTATTCATTTTTGAAAACGGAGGTTATTTAAAAATAATTTAAATTCAACATAATAAGACTTTGATTATATCTGTATTTTACTTATGAAATTTAATAAACCTTCAGTATTGTGATTGATAAATCTATAATTCAAGCTACTAGTTCATGGCCTTTCGTTGAGGCAAGGAAGCTGGTTAAGGAAAGACAAAATATCTTTGAAAAAAAGGGTAAGATAACTTTACAGACAGGATACGGTCCCAGCGGTTTACCTCATATAGGAACTTTCGCCGAAGTTGCTAGAACTACAATGATGGCAAACGCTATAAAACAACTTGTTAATATTCCAACAGAAATTATAACTTTTTCTGACGATATGGATGGTTTAAGGAAAGTCCCAGACAATATACCAAACAAAGAAATTCTGGAAAAAAACTTACATAAACCTCTTAGCAGTATACCCGATCCTTTCAAGAAATATAAAAGCTACGGTGAACATAATAACGAAATGCTAAAAAAATTTTTAAATGAATTTAAATTTAACTACATTTTTAAAAGTTCGACTCAAACATATAAAAAGGGAATTTTTAATGACTCTTTGCTAAAAGTCTTAGAAAAATATGAAGAGATAATGGAAATTGTATTACCTACATTGGGTAAAGAAAGAAAAAAAACCTACAGTCCATTTTTACCTATATGTTTTGAAACTGGAAAAGTTTTAGAAGCCCAGGTAGTTGAAGTTAAGAAAAAAGAAGGGAAAATAATTTACAAAAATGGAGAAAAAAAAGTAGAAACTGAAGTTATAAATGGTAATTGTAAATTACAATGGAAAGTCGACTGGGCAATGAGATGGTATGCTTTTGATGTTGATTATGAAATGTATGGAAAGGATTTAATAGAGAGTGCAATTTTATCTAGCAAAATTTGTCAAACGCTAAATAAAAAAAGTCCAAATGGTTTTGCTTATGAAATGTTTTTAGATGAAAAAGGTGAAAAAATTTCAAAATCTAAAGGAAATGGAATTACAATTGAGCAGTGGTTAAAATATGCATCACCCGAGAGTTTATCTTTATACATGTATCAAAATCCAAAAAGAGCAAAAAAACTTTATGCAGACGTCGTCCCCAAAGCAGTTGATGAATATTTAACATGTATTGATAAATTCAATGAACAAGATAATAAGGAAAAACTCCTTAATCCAGTTTGGCACGTTCATAATGGCAAACCGCCTAATGAAAAGTCAGTAATGCCATTTTCAGTTTTATTGAATTTGGTTGGAACAAGTAATGCTACCGAAAAAGATGTATTATGGAAATTTATAAAAAAAAATAAAAAAAATATTAACATTTCAGATCATCCTATTTTAGATAGTTTAGTTGGTTATGCGTTAAAATATTTTGTAGATATCGTTAAACCAAATAAAAAATATAGAAAACCCAATGATAAAGAAAAAAAAGCATTACAGGATCTAG
>CACLHE010000010.1 GCA_902606665.1 uncultured Pelagibacteraceae bacterium | reverse complement strand
TGTAGGTCTATATTTTTTATTTGCCAAATGTAAAAATATTGCACTACCTTTCCCTTTTTTAACTGGAAAATAATTATATTTTATATTGATGAAAATATCATAAATTTTATCTGTTCGATAAAGTTTTTCAGCTTTATATTTAAATGGAAAACGTATTTCTTTATTATATTTTTTACTTTTAACATCGTCACACCATCCCATATTTTTTTTAATAATTTTTTTTTTGAGTTTGGTTTTAAAATACTTATTTCTATCTTTTCTGTAATAAAGTAAACCTAGTTTGAATAATCCTTTAGGAGTAGCCAAATCACCTTCTTTTTTTAAATTTTTTATACCACGTTTACCAATGCTACATTTTAATTTATAACCTCTATATAGGAGTGTATTTTTTTTTATTATAATGTTCATATAAAGAATATTTAATGAGTAATAAAACCATATCAATTTTTGGAAGTAAAATCTTTTTAGAAATTATAAATGAAATCAAGATATTTTCTAAATTTAGAATTAAATATTATGAAGATTTGAACTTATGCATTAAGGATGCTGAAAATGAAAAATCTTTAGTAATTTTCTTTAATAATGAAAAATACAAAAATTTTATAGAAGAAGATAAAAAACATAATTTCCCTTTACTACTGGTAGACAAATCAAAATTTAGTAAAAATAATTTACAAAATGATCTTAAGTCTCATCTAAATATTCCATTTACAATTTTTGATTTTGAAAAAAAAATAGTTTCTCTTTTAGCTAAAAGTGAATTTAAAAAAAACTCATTAATTAAATTAAATGATTATATAATTGATAAAAATGAGCGTAAAATTAAGAAAAATAATTTGGAGCTACAGTTATCTGAAAAAGAGATAAATTTTCTAGTTTTATTTAGTAATAATAAAAAACCAATAAGTAAAAATTTGGTTTTAAAAAATGTTTGGAACTATTCCTTAGAAAGTGAAACTCATACTGTTGAAACACACATTCATAGACTTAGAAAAAAAATTTTAGAAAAGTTTGGTGATAAAAATTTTATAAAAAATAATAATAAGGGGTATTATATTTGAAAAATAAATCACGAAATTTTATTGCAAGAGACTTATTTTCTGCAAAATATAAAAAACGTGTAGTTAAACCAAAAAAAGGTAAAGGAAGTTTTAAAAGAAAAAAGAGAGTTATTTTAGCCTAGCACCAATTTTTTGTATTATTTTTGAAGACATTTCAGTTCCTTTTTCCAAACTTTCCTTAATTGTTAAATTATTAATAAAACCGTGTAAAAATCCTGCTGCGAAAAGATCGCCAGCTCCAGTTAAATCGACAATTTTTAAATTTTTTTTACTATTACATTCAACAACTTCATTTTTTTGTATTGCAACGCTCCCTTTTTCACCTCGAGTAATAATAAGTAATTTCCCTAATTTTTTTCCAAATTCAATAACTTCATTAAAATTTGTTGTATTAATTAAAGATAAAATTTCTTGTTCATTTGCAAAAATAATATTTAAATTATTTTTTACTAAATTCAAAAAATGAGGTTTATGTCTCTCCACACAAAATAAATCTGATAGAGACATCGCTGCTTTATTTGAGTTTTTAATTGCTTTATCAAAAGCCTTTTTGGGGTCACCTTCATCCCATAAATAACCTTCTAAAAAAATCATTTCACTATTTTTGACTGCATCAATATCTACATCGTTTTCATTTATTTTCCCTGCTGTACCAAGAAAAGTGCACATAGTTCTTTCCGAGTCAGGTGTAATTAATATTAGGCAAGTTCCTGTAGGCAATTTTTCTTTTTTTTTAGAATAAAAATATTCCACTTTTTCTTTTTTTAATCCATCTTCATACTTTTGACCAAGATCGTCATCGTTAACTTTTCCAATAAATCCAACTTTATTTCCGAGCTGAGATAGACCAGCAATAGAATTTGCAATCGATCCACCTGAAATCGTTTCTTCAATCTTCAAATTAGATAATAACTTTTTAAACTCGGACTCATCCACAAGCTTCATAGTACTTTTTGTTAAGCTATTATCTGATAAAAAACTGTCTTTTACTTTGCAAATAACGTCGACTATTGCATTGCCAATTCCTAGAATTTTCATAGTTAAGCTTTCTTTGTTTTAATAGGTGATTTTCTATTAGGATAACAAGTAGTGCAAATTTTACAAGTTAAACCATAACAGTCTCTAGCCTTGCAATGTTCTCTTCCATAATAAATTATTTGAAGATGAAGTTTATTCCAATATTTTTTAGGGAATAGTCTTTTTAAATCCTTCTCAGTTTGAATAACATTTTTTCCATTAGTTAATCCCCACCTTTGAGCTAATCGATGAATATGCGTGTCCACTGGAAAAGCTGGTTGGTTAAATCCCTGCGCCATAACCACACTAGCAGTTTTATGCCCAACCCCCGGAAGCTTTTCAAGCTCTTCAAAAGTGTGTGGAACTTTTCCTTTGTGTTTTTCAATTAGTTGTTTTGAAAGCAAATAAACACTTTTTGCCTTCATTCTAAAAATACCTATACTTTTAATTAATTTTTCGATTTTTTTTCTTCCTAATTTTATAAAGTGTTCAGGTTTATTATATTTTGGATAAATATTTTTAGTTACATTATTTACATTAACATCTGTCGTCTGAGCAGATAACAGCACAGAAATTAGTAAAGTAAATTTATTCCTGTGTTTCAAAGGAATTGGTGTTTTTGGATAAATCTTATTAAGAATTTCTAATATTTTTTTAGATCTTTGAACTTCGTTCATTTAAAATTCAGAACATCTCTCATTGAATAAAGTCCAGGTTTTTTACCAATTAACCATTTAGCTGCAGTAAATGCACCTTCAGCATAAAGGGCTCTATCAAATGCCTCGTGATCTAACGTTATAGTTTCTTTTCCACTTGAAAAGTAAACTTTATGGTTTCCTACTATTTCACCTTTTCGAATTGAATTAAAATTAATTTTATTACTATAAGGAAAACTATTTTTATTTAAATATTTTTTTCCAGAAATTTTATAAAAATCTTTGTTTTTTCCTGCAGCGATACCTTTTCCGAGCATCAAAGCAGTACCTGATGGATGGTCTTTTTTGTGTTTATGATGCACTTCAAAGACTTTACTTAAAAAATTATTGCCAAGAGATTTAGAGACTATTTCAGTTAAATAAATTAATAAGTTTATACCCAAACTCATATTACCCGCTTTTAGTATGGGTATTTTTCTTGAATATTTTTTTATTAAATTTTCCTCTTTTTTAGAAAAGCCAGTTGTTCCAATGACTACTCTTTTTTTTAATTTAGAGGCAATTTTCAAGACTTCCATCGTGCATTTTGGAACCGTAAAATCTATAATAATATTTGCATTTTTAAATGCAGCCTCTGAATTTAATTGGGGTTTTAGACCAGATATTTTTTTATTAATTAGTCTATTTTCTGTAACAGAAACTAATTTGAAATTTTTTTCATTTTTAGATGATTTAATGATTTGCTGACCCATTCTTCCAAGGCATCCTGTTATTACCAAATTAATTTTTTTCATCTAATTTCTCCAAAATTTTTTAGCTTTTTCAAAAAAATTCTTAATACTAGGATTTGTTTTAGTATCCTCTAATTTTTTGAATTCTTCCAATAATTTTTTTTGTTCCTTAGTTAAAGCAATAGGAACTTCAGTTATAGCCTGTATATATAAATCGCCAAAACTTCTATTTCGCATCATAGGCATACCTTTTCCTTTCAGCCTGAACTGTTTACCATTCTGCGTTCCCGATGGAATTTTTACCTTCGCTTTGCCACCATCAATAGTAGGTACTTCGACAGTAGTTCCAAGCGCTGCATCTGCTAATGAGATAGGAAATTCAAAAAAAAGATTTTCTTCTGATCTCTTAAAAATACTATGTGGTTTTACAGATACAAAAATATATAAATCTCCGTCTCCTCCACCTTTTATACCTGCCTCACCTTTGCCGGATAATCTGATCCTTGTACCATCATCGACTCCCTTTGGAATATTAGTGACTATTTTTTTTCTAGATTGTTTTTTGCCCATACCTCCACAGTCTTTACATGGTTTAGAAATTTGTTCACCTGAACCAGAACACCCAGGACAAGTTTGTTGAATTGTAAAAAAACCTTGACTTGATCTTACTTGGCCGTACCCGCCGCATGTTGAACAAGAAACAGGTTTTGAGCCTGGTTCAGCTCCAGAGCCATTACATATTCCACATTTATCAGAGGATGAAAAATCGATTTCTTGTTTTTTTCCATTATATGCTTCTTCTAATGAAATTGATAAATCATATCTTAGATCTGCTCCTCTATAATCTGACGTTCTTCTTCTTCCTCTTCTTCGTCCTCCAAATCCTTCAAAAATATCATCAAAAGGATCTGCTCCAAAAATATCTGAAAAAACACTTGAAAAATCAAAATTTGAAAAACCTCCTCTTGTGCCTGACCCTTCAAAAGCTGCATGACCAAATTGGTCATAGTTAGTTTTTCGTTCTTTATCGGAAAGTACATGATAGGCTTCACTCGCTTCTTTAAACTTAGCTTCTGCCGACTTATCACCTTTATTTCTATCTGGATGATATTTTAAAGCTAATTTTCTGTATGCTTTTTTTATTTCTTCCGGTGAGGCTGACTTAATAACACCCAAGACTTCATAATAATCTCTCTTTGCCATAGTTTTAACGACATATGTTTATTTTTAGCCTTAGGCTCGTTTCTCTTTGTCTTCGTCGTCTTTGTCGTCTTTGTCGCTTTTATTTTCTTTTACTTCCTCAAAATCTGCATCTACAACATTTTCTTTATTTTGATCTTTACCCTTCGAACTTTGACTTTGTCCAGTTTCTTTTGTATTAGTATTTTTTTGTTGGCTTTTGTATATAGCCTCTCCTAATTTCATAGAAGATTGTACCAAAGCTTGAGTTTTTTTCTTAACCTCTTCAGTATCAGTTCCTTTGAGTGCATTTCTAAGATCACTAATTCCAGTTTCTATTGCTTTTTTGTCTGTTTCAGAAATCTTGTTTCCATGTTCTTTTAGATTTTTTTCTGTAGTATGAATAATTGTATCAGCTTGATTTCTAGCATCAACTGCTTCTCTTTTCTTCTTATCCTCTGCTTTATTTGCTTCAGCATCTTTTACCATATTTTTAATTTCTTCATCACTAAGGCCTCCAGAAGCTTGAATCTGTATTTTTTGTTCTTTTCCAGTTCCTTTATCTTTAGCAGAAACACTCACTATTCCATTAGCATCTATATCAAATGTAACTTCGATTTGAGGTATTCCTCTTGGCGCATTTGGTATTCCTACTAATTCAAAGTTTCCTAGTAATTTATTATCAGCTGCCATTTCTCTTTCACCTTGCAAAACTCTAATCGAAACAGCTGGTTGGTTGTCTTCTGCTGTAGAAAAAACCTGACTTTTCTTTGTTGGGATTGTTGTGTTTTTATCAATAAGTTTTGTAGAAACGCCTCCTAAAGTTTCAATTCCAAGCGATAAAGGTGTTACATCTAAAAGTAAAACGTCTTTCACGTCACCTTGGAGAACGCCACCTTGAATAGCTGCTCCCATTGCAACAACTTCATCAGGATTAACACTTTTGTTTGGGGTCTTTCCAAAAAAAGTTTTTACTGTTTCAACTATTTTTGGCATTCTTGTCATTCCACCAACCAAAACTACTTCATTTATTTCTGCAGCGCTAAACCCAGAATCCTTTAAAGCTGTTTCACAGGGTTTAAGTGTTCTTTTAACTAAATCCTCGACCAAAGCTTCAAGTTTTGCTCTGGTTAATTTTATATTTATGTGTTTTGGACCAGTCTTGTCAGCAGTAATAAAAGGTAAATTAATTTCAGTTTGTGTTGCTGAAGATAATTCAATTTTTGCTTTTTCAGCTGCTTCTTTAAGTCTTTGAAGTGCTAATTTGTCATTTCTTAAATCTATACTATTGTCTTTTTTGAATTCGTTAGCTAAATAGTCAACAATTTTATCATCAAAATCCTCTCCTCCTAGAAATGTGTCACCGTTAGTAGATTTAACTTCGAACACACCGTCTCCAATTTCAAGAATTGAAACATCAAAAGTACCACCACCTAAATCATATACAGCAATTTTTTTTCCCCCTTTTTTATCTAAACCATAAGCTAGAGAAGCCGCTGTAGGCTCATTAATAATTCTAAGAACTTCTAAACCAGCAATTTTACCTGCATCCTTTGTGGCTTGCCTTTGAGAGTCATTAAAATAAGCAGGAACGGTTATCACAGCTTGTTTAACTTCTTGTCCTAAATACTTTTCTGCAGTTTCTTTCATTTTTTGTAAAATGAAAGCTGATATTTGTGAAGGTGAATATTTTTTTCCTCTTGACTCTAGCCAAGCATCATTGTTGTCAGCTTTAATAATTTTATATGGTGATTTTGCAACATCTTTTTTTACTGTTTCATCCTCAAAATTTCTTCCAATTAATCTTTTAACAGCAAATAATGTATTTTCTGGATTTGTCACAGCTTGTCTTTTTGCTGCCTGACCTACTAAAGTTTCATCATTTTCACCAAAAGCAACAACAGAAGGAGTTGTTCTTGCACCTTCAGCATTTTCTAATACTTTAGCTTGTGTACCCTCCATTACAGCTACACAAGAATTTGTTGTACCTAAATCTATACCAATTACTCTACCCATAAATTTTACTTTCGTTCTTTGCTATATGGTAATTTTTTTCCAAACTACAAGCTAAATACCTCATGTTTTTTTGTTGTTTTTCTCATCTTTTTTAGTCTTTTCTTCTATTTTCTTAGTAATTCCTACAAGAGATGGTCTAAGAAGGCGATCTTTCATCATATAACCTTTTTGTATTTCTTGAATGACTATTCCATTTTCTTTTGCACTATCTTCAATTTCTAACATAGCCTGGTGAAAGTTGGGGTCAAATTTTTTGTTAATACAATCGATTGCTTCTATTCCATTTTTTTTAAAAATAGATACTAAATCTTTTTTAACAATTTCTATACCATCAATGATTTTATCTAGGTCTTTATTATTTTTTAATTTTTCATCACTTTTAAAAGAAATGATAGCACGATCTATATTATCTATTAGCAACAATGCTTCTGCAGCAAAATTAAAACCACCAAATTCAAAAGCTTCTTTTTTCTCCTTCTCAAACCTTCTTCTTTGATTTTCCATTTCTGCCAATGTTCTAAGTAATTTTTCTTGAGTATTATTAAGTTTTTCTTCTATCGTTTCTTCTTTTTCTACTGAAGATTCTTTTTCTTCAGATTCTTTTTTCTGAACATCACTATCCTCAGTTAAAGGTTTTTCTTGTTCTTTTTTTTCTGATTTTGTCATTACTATGGTATATGGTCACTTAAAAAAAAAATACTAGTGTAAAATGATTAAAATAAAAGAAGTTATAATTGGCACAAATAATCAAGGAAAATATAAGGAAATATGCAACTTATTACCTAATACGATCAAGAAATATTCTCCAAAAGAATTTAAAATTATAACTCCAGACGAAACAGGAAAAAGCTTTGAAGAAAATTCTTTAATAAAAGCATCTTATTTTTCTAAAAAAACTAACTTAATATGTTTGTCAGACGATTCTGGTTTAGAGATTGATCTTTTGGGTGGAGAACCAGGAATTTATTCAGCTCGATGGAGTGGTGAAAAAAATAATTTCGATTTGGCTATTGAAAAAGTTTACAAAAAAATGAACTTAATTAAAAAGGACTGGGAAAATCAAAATACTGCAAGATTTATATGTTGCATGACATTATATTGGCCCAGTGGAAAAAGTTATATCAGCAAAGGTATTATAGAAGGCAAGATTTCAAAAAATAAAAGAGGAAAAAATGGTTTTGGTTATGATCCAATTTTTATTCCGAACGGATATAATCAAACATTTGGTGAAATGGATTTTAATTCAAAAATACTTATAGATCATAGAAGTAAAGCATATTCAAAAATGAAAAATTTTTTTATTTAATATACTTTAACAAATTTATTGTTTGATACTTTGTATATTTTTAGTTTCTGCTTGCTTGAATTATCTTCAATTAAAAATTCTCCATGTAAACCTTTAAAGCCTTTTTTTGAATATAATTGATCTTTTTTGAATTGAAAATTATTATTAGACCAACAATAATAAATTAACCCTAAAGCGTCATAGGCTAGTATAGAAACTTCCAAAGGTTGTTTATTAAAAGAATCAATAAATTTTTTATTAAATTTTTTTAAATTATTAAAATCTATCGATGGAAAATGTAGATTTTGCATTGCATTTTCATTAAAAAAACTTTTATCAAACCATTGATTAATAGTGAAAAAATTGACTGTATTACTTGAAACATCAGAAAACATGAAAGATGATAAAACACTTTTTAATCTTTCTCCAAAATCAATAATAACTACAGAATCAAAATTAACACTTCCAAGAGTATGCATTTGTTCAAGTTTTTTTAATTCATTTTTATCTTTATATAAATCTGATTTTTCTAATATTTTAATTCTTCTTTCTAAATCTTTTTTTCTTTCTCTGTATTTGGTTATTTTCTCTATTTCTCCAGTTATTTTTTTTGGATTTGTATCGTATGTATAAATTCTATAAAATTTTAATATATCTTTTTCTTTAACTGATTGTGATTGATTACTAAATTCTGATTTTGGGTATAAGAGTAGTGTTTTTGAAACTTCAATTTTAGAAAAATATTCTTTAAGGACGTCTATCTGAGAATCTATATTTATTCCAAAAGCAATTATATTATTTGAAACCTGTGTATTTTTATTAGTGAATGCAATAAAAGTAATTTTATTAATTTCACCAAGTCTTTCCAAGCTCTCATTAAAAATTGGACCTATGACTATTTCAATCCCCTGTTCTTCAAATTCCTTGGCTGATTGGTATGAACTTAAAGCATTCCCTTTGCTATCTTTTGGGTAAATTTTTATATTTTTATTTGAAATATCGTATAAAGCTAACTGAATAGCATTTAAAAAAGATTCACCAATACTTTGAAACTCACCCGATAAAGGAAGAAGCACGCCAACTTTTAAGATTTTTTTATTTTCTAAATTATCGTTAGAATTATCGGCGATTGCAGAGCTATTTATTATAAATAATAAATACGTTACTATTGAAAATACAAAGAATTTTTTCATAGGTTTAAATTAATATTAGAAGCATAAAGTGCAATTTAGGCATCAAATGGACAAAAATAAAGAACAAATAATTCTTCCTGGACTTTACATAGTGTCAACCCCAATTGGCAATATGGAAGATATGACTTTTAGAGCTTTAAATATCCTAAAAAGGTCCGACATCATATTATGTGAAGATACGAGAAGATCAGGAAAATTGCTTTCACATTTTAAAATAAAAAAAAAACTTATGGCGTACCACAAATTTAATGAGAAAAGAATTAGTAGTGAAATTTTAAAAATATTAAAAAAAAATAAAATTATTTCATTAATTTGTGATGCTGGTACACCTACAATTTCTGATCCAGGCATGCTGTTAGTAAATCAATGTATAAACGAAAAATTAAATATTTATCCGATACCCGGTCCATCGGCAGTTGCTTCAGCAATAAGTATTTCAGGATTTAGTGATAAATATTTATTTTATGGATTTTTACCAAAAAAGGAAAATGAACTTGAAAAGGTTTTAAAAAAATTATTTGATATTGATTATTCCATTGTTTTTTTTATTCCTGCTCCAAAAATTAATTTTTATTTAGCAAAATTCAAAATCTTTTTTTTCGATCGCAAAGTAGTAATAGCTAAAGAAATGACCAAAATTCATGAAGAATTTATTAGAAGTAAAACCAATCTAATTAAAGATTTGCCCAAAAACTTTAAAGGTGAATTGACGGTTGTTCTATCTGAAAAAATTAAGGATAAAAATATTAAGAAAGAAATTAACGAATCAGTTAAAATAGAAATTATGAATATGTTAAAAAAATATAGTCATAGAGACGTTGTTGAATTTATTTCTAAAAAAGAAAATCTTCCAAAAAAAATAATCTATAATTTTTGTCTAGATTTAAAAAAATAGAATGAAAAAAAAAATTTTTATATTATTTTTTTTATTAAGCTTAACTTCATGTGTAGGCTCTTCAACAAGTGGTGTTTTTGGTTCAGGAGTTAGTATTGCTTTAGATCCTAGAACTTTAGGAACCCAGATTGATGATTCAATTATGCAAAAAAATTTACAAGCTAGATTAGCTTTAACCGAAAAGAAATATATATTAAATATTTCAGTAAAAGTTTTAGATGGAAGAATTTTTTTAGGTGGAAAAGTTAATGGACCTGAAGAAAAATTAATAATAACTAAAATGGCCTGGGAAACAAAAGGAGCAAGATCAGTTAAAAATAATATTAGAATAAAAGAAGAATTTTCCTTTAAAAATACGGCAATTGATGCTTTGGTAACCGCTCAATTGAGAACTGCTTTAATTTTAAATAAAAATGTAAAAGCAGCTAATTTTAACATTGATACAATTAATAGAAAAACCTATGTTTTTGGAATTGCAAATACAAAAGACGAAAAAAAGGAAATAATTGGAGAAGCAAAACAAATAGTTGATCTTGAAGAACTTGTAACAAGCATTTTATTTGTTTCTGACTTAAGCAGACAAAGAGAATGAGTTAATTTTTTTTATTCTTTCTATAATCTATAATATCAGAAGAATAAGCAGCTACGGAGGCTAAATTTAATATATCGCTAGTAGATGATCTTAGTGGCGCTATTTCAATCGGTTCACCCAATCCAACTAACAAAGGTCCAACTACTTTAACTGCACTTAAACTTTTCATCAATTTAAATGAAATAGCTGCGCTGTGTCTTCCAGGCATTATAAGAATATTAGCATTACCGACTATTTCAGAAAAAGGATAGAGATCTCTATACTTTTCATCTAAAGCCACATCTGGCTGCATTTCTCCATCAAATTTAAAATCAACTTTCTTTTCTTTTAATATTTCCACTGCATCTCTCATATTTTTTGTAGATCTTGTTTTTGGGGTACCAAAAGTAGAGTGAGATAAAAAAGCAACCTTTGGATCAAAACCAAATAATTTAGCAACTCTAGCAGATGATATTGCTATTTGAGCTAATTGTTCCGCAGTAGGAATTTCATGAACAGTTATATCAGATACAAAAACAGTTCTACCTCTATTGACCATAATATTTAAGCCAAAAATTATTTCTCCTGATCTAGGATCAACCACACGTTTTACCTTATCTAAAGTTGAAGTATATCGTCTTGTGTTACCTGTAACTAACGCATCAGCATCTCCACACGAAACCATACATGTTCCCCAAATAACTCTGTCATTTCTAACTAATCTATCACAGTCCCTTTCAAGCAAACCCTCTTTTCTTTGCAATTTTTCGTAAAGAAATTTTGCGTATTTTTCTCTCCTTTCTTTATCAGTGGAGTTTACTATTTCTATTTTATAATTTTCATCTAAGCCAATTTCTTTAAGTTTTTGTCTTACAATTTCTTTTTTTGCTATTAATATTGGAATTCCGAGACCATTACTTTTAAAAGCTATTGCAGCTTTCAATGTATTTTCATCTTCACCGTCAGCAAAAACAACTTTTTTCTGGGATTTTTTTATTTGAGTGTTTACACCCTGCATAATAGTTGTTGAAGGATCAAGTCTTTGTTTTAGTTGTTCTTTATAACTTTCAAAATTTTCTATATTTTTTCTAGCAACTCCACTTGTTATTGCTGCTTTGGCCACAGCAACTGGTATTACGCTAATTAATCTTGGATCAAAAGTTGATGGAATTATATAATCTTTTCCATATATTGGTCTTTCTCCTCCCATTGCAGCTACAACCTCATCAGGAACATATTCTCTAGCAAGTTCGGCTATAGCATGTGAGGCTGCTACTTTCATTTCTTCATTTATTGTTTTTGCTCTAACGTCTAAAGCGCCCCTAAAAATATAAGGAAATCCAATTAAGTTATTAACTTGATTTGGATAATCAGATCTACCTGTTGCTACTATTGCGTCATCTCTTACTTCATGCACATCTTCGGGATTAATTTCAGGATCAGGATTTGCGCAGGCAAAAATAATAGGATTTTTAGCCATGGTTTTTACCATATCTTTTGTAAGTATGTTCTTCGTAGATAAACCTAAAAATACATCTGCATCTTTTATTGCTTCTTTAAGAGTCCTTAATTTTGTATCTATGGCATGAGCTGATTTCCATTGATCAAGATTGTCTCTTCCACGATATAAAACTCCTTTTCTATCAATCATAATTATATTTTCATTTGGCACTCCACTACTTTTAAATAAGTTTGTACAAGCTATAGCTGATGCTCCAGCACCATTTACAACAACTTTTATATTTTTTAGAGATTTTCCTGATATATCTAATGCATTAATTAATGCTGCTAAAGTTATAATTGCTGTACCGTGTTGGTCGTCGTGAAATATAGGAATGTCTAATTTTTCCCTTAATTTTTGTTCTATTATAAAACAATCTGGCGCAGCTATATCTTCTAAATTTATACCTCCAAAACTTTTTGAAAGCGCTGTTATACAATTAATAATTTCATTGGCGTTTGATGAGTCTATCTCAAGGTCTATGGAGTCTATGTCTGCAAAACGTTTAAATAATATTGCTTTACCCTCCATTACAGGTTTTGAAGCAAGAGCACCTAAATTTCCTAATCCAAGTATTGCTGAACCATTACTTATTACTGCTACTAAATTTCCTTTTGTAGTATAGTCATAGGCAGCATCTGGGTTTTCAGCTATTACTTTTACTGGTGCTGCTACGCCAGGCGAATAAGCTAAAGCAAGATCTCTTTTGCTGGTCATCGGTTTAGATGATAAAATTTCTATCTTTCCCGACTTCCCACTATTATGATAATCCAAAGCTTCTTGGTCTGTATATTTTTCTATTTTGGACTTTTTCTTCATTTGAAAAGCAAGTATCTTATAATTGTCACAAAAATAAGGCTTACATGTCAAGATGAACTTAATAGCTTCTACCTCTACTTTTGGTTTTTTTACATTAATAAGTCGAATACTTGGCTATGTAAGAGATATTTTGATCGCAATTTTTTTGGGAACAAGTCTGTTAGCTGATGCTTTTTTTGTTGCTTTTAGATTACCAAATACTTTTAGAAGGCTTTTTGCTGAAGGAACTTTTAATGCTGCATTTATTCCAAGTTATGCTGGAGCACTTACAAAGAATAAAAAAAAGGCAGATGATTTTGCAAAAAACGTATTTAATTTACTTTTCATAATTTTATTAATTCTTGTACTAGTGGCAGAAATTTTTATGCCACAATTAATTTTCTTGATAGCGCCAGGTTTTTATAAAGATCCTGAAAAATTAGAACTTGCTATAAATTTAAGTAGAATTACTTTTCCTTTTCTATTTTTTATATCTTTAGCTTCTTTTTTTGGAGCCATATTAAATTCTTATAACAAATTTGCAGCTGCAGCAGCTGCACCCATTATATTAAATGTTATATTGATTGGATCATTATTTTTTTCGAAATGGGTTAATTTATCTGATGTTTTAGTATTATCTTATGCAGTTTCGTTGGCAGGTTTCTTGCAGTTAATAGTTCTAATATTTTTTGTAAGAAAAAACTTTAAACCAATTTTAAGTATTAAAATAAAAATAGATAAACAGGTAAAGTTTTTTTTCCGTAAATTACTTCCTAGTATTTTTTCATCAGGAGTAACACAAATTAACATTTTAGTAGGTACCATTATAGCTTCTTTTCAAGCTGGCGCGGTTTCATATCTTTATTATGCAGATAGAGTATATCAAATAAATCTTGCTGTAGCTGGAATTGCAGTTGGTACAGTAATGCTTCCAGAATTATCTAAACATGTAAAAAATAATAATTTTAAAAAAATCACAAGTTTACAAAACAGAGCTTTAGAACTTTGTTTATTTTTGTCTGTGCCAGCTGCAACAGCTTTAGTCTTGGCATCTGAACAAATCATTACTTCATTGTTTGGCTATGGTTCATTTGATAATGAAAGTGTAACTAATACTGCTATGGCACTTACATTTTTTGCATTTGGTGTGCCTGCGTTTTCAATATTAAAAATTTTTTCCAATTATTTTTTTGCAAGAAATGATACCAAAACACCTTTTTATTTATCTGTTGCGTCTGTAATTTTAAATATTTTAATTAGTGTATCATTTTTTAATAAACTTGGTTTTATTATAATACCAATAGCTACTTCTATTTCCTCATGGATTAACGTTTTTTTTCATTTTTATTTTATCAAAAAAAGAAATTTGTATTTTTTCGATAAAATATTTATTAATAAATTTCCACGCATGATATTATCAGTGGTTGTAATGGGAACAATATTGTATTTGTTATTAGGCTTTTTCTCAGATAAATTTGAATATAATGAAAGTTGGAAATTTATTTACTTATTTACTATAGTGATTATTAGTTTATTTAGTTATTTTTTAATTTCAAATTTTTCAGGAGCTTTTAAATTTAAAGATATTAAATTAAAATAATAATTTTTATATATGCATAAAAAAAGAGTATTTTCAGGAGTACAACCAACAGGAAATTTACATTTAGGAAATTATTTAGGTGCAATTAAAAATTTTGTAGATTTGCAAAATAAATTTGAATGTGTTTACTGTATTGTAGATTTGCATGCTATAACTAATCGTCAAGATCCAAATGAGTTAAAATCAAATATTTTAGAAACGATCGCAAGTTTTATTGCATCAGGTTTAGACCCAAAGAAAAATATTATATTTAATCAAGCAAGCGTAGCAGCACATAGCGAGCTAGCATGGATATTTAATTGTGTAGCAAGAATTGGATGGATGAATCGAATGACACAATTCAAAGAAAAAGCTGGAGCCAATAAAGAAAATGCGAGCGTGGGTCTTTTAGTGTACCCCAACTTAATGGCTGCAGATATACTTGTATATAAAGCTACCCACGTTCCCGTTGGCGAAGATCAAAAACAACATTTAGAGCTAACAAGAGATATTGCAAAAAAATTTAATAATGATTTTAAATGTGATGACTTTTTTCCAATAGTAAAGCCATTAATACCAAAAGAAATTTCCCGAGTAATGAGCTTAAGAGATGGAAAGAAAAAAATGAGCAAATCAGAAGATTCTGATCAAAGCAGAATAAATCTAAAAGATGATAAAGATTTAATTGATCAAAAAATTAAAAAAGCTAAAACTGATAATGATTCAATTCCTTCAGAAATCAATGGACTTAAAAATAGGCACGAAGCTGCAAACCTAATATCTATTTATGCAAGTTTGAATGAGATTCCTGTGGATAAAGTATTAAATGAATTTGGAGGTAAAAATTTTTCAACTTTTAAGAGTAAACTAAGCGAATCTGTAGTAGAAAAGATTAGTCCAATAGGAAAAGAGATAGAAAAACTATTAAAGGATAAAAAATATTTAAGTAGTATTTTGCAAAATGGTTCAAAAAGGGCAGATATAATAGCAACAAATAATCTTAAAGAAGTTTATGAGATTATTGGCCTTACGAAGTTTTCTTGAAAGTAATATGTTGTTATAATAGAAGTTCTATATGATGATAGAAACTGAAAATACACCAAATCCTGATACTTTAAAATTTTTACCTGGAAAAAAGGTATCTGAAGTTGGACCCATTGAATTTTTAAAAAAAGACAAGAGTATTAATATACCCTTAGCAAGCAAAATATTGTCTTTAGATGGAACGCTAATGGTTTTTTTTGGAACAGATTTTATTACTGTAAAAAAAGAAAAAGATTTAAAATGGGAAAATTTGAAACATAGTATAATTTCAGAGATTAATGATCATTACTCAAAGGGAAATAGTGTAGTCATTTCTAAAAAATTAAATAAACAATTTACAGAAACAAAATCAACCGAATCAAATGAAATAATAAATAAAATTAACGAAGTTTTAGACTCAAAAGTTAGACCAGCAGTAGCAAAAGATGGAGGAGATATTACCTTTAAATCATTTAAAGATGGTGTCGTGACCGTAGAACTTAAAGGAAGCTGCTCTGGATGTCCTAGTTCAGTTATGACTTTAAAGCAAGGTGTACAAAATCTTTTATGTCATTATATTCCCGAAGTAAAAAGTGTAGAAGCAATCTAATCAATGTCAAAAAAAATAGAAAAACTTTTTAAATCATATAGGGATCAGTTGATCCATTTAGCAAAACTTTATGGGGTGACAGAAGTAAAAAGTTATGCGAGGAGTGCTAAAAGGCTTACAATATCGCAACTAGAATTATTATTAATTAAAAATAAAATCAAATTACCGATAAATCGCTCTAGTGATAAAGCTATTGCAAAACATGAATTAAGGGAAAATTCTATTAGAAATGTTTATTTGTCACTTGCTTTTATCTTTTTTATTGGATGCATGATTGTTTCGAGACCTTATATTAAAAATATAGTTAACGAAGTAAAATTCACATATGTTGCTGAAGAATATAAATCAGTCAAAATAGATAAAACAAAAAAATCTAAGAAAAAAAAAGTTGAGAAAAGAGAAATTACCAAAGAAGAAAATTTAAATTTAAAAGGTAGAAATGATAATGCTATAAGTTTAAATGCTCAAACAACTTTAAATCTTTTTGAAGAGCTCGGTTATGATTTAAAAGGTGTTAGAGCTGGCCAAAAAGTTAAACCAATATATCTTACTAAACTTCCTAGAGATCTTAAAACTTTAGGAGATACAAGACAAAAGAGAGAATTGTTTATTAAAATTATTTTACCATTAATACTAGATGAGAACGATAAAATTATTGAGGACAGAAAAAAACTTTTTAAAATTATAGGAAAAAATTTTAATACTGTTGGAGAAAGAGTTTGGCTTAAGAGAAGATTTAAAGAGTATAAAATTGACGATCAGGATCTTGCTAAACTTAAAATGAGAATGGATATTATTCCAGTATCTATCGCACTAGCTCAAGCAGCTAACGAAAGTGGGTGGGGAACATCCAGATTTGCTTTAGAAGGTAATGCATTATTTGGTCAGTGGACTTGGAGCAAGAAAGGAATTTCTCCCAAGAAAAAAGATCCAAACCAAAGTCATAAAATTTTGCAATTTCAGGTACTTAAAGCTTCAGTCAGAGCATATAAAAATAATCTAAATACTCATAACGCTTATAAAGAGTTCAGAGAAGTAAGAGCACAGCTACGAGAAGAAGGTAAACAAATTATTGGGTTAGATTTAACAAAGTATTTAAAAGCTTATGCTGCTATAGGCGAGCAGTATGTAAGAATTCTTGATGATATTATTGAAAAAAATTCATTAACAGATTTTGATAAATCAAATTTATTGCCAACAAAACTTAAAAAAGGGGTAGCTCTATAATTTTTTGGTTTATTAATATTCTGCAATAACGTATTGAATTCCTAGCCATCTCCATCTATTTTTTTCTGCCCAAAGAGAACAGTTAATTCTACCTCTTTCACTTTCAAATTTTTCCTTGAGTAAGATTTCTAATTCATTTTCATTAGTAAATTTAATATCTGATTTTCTCCAAATATTTCCTTCATTTGAATAACATGTAATTTTTTTAATATCGATTAAATCTTTGAAAAATTTAATTTTAACTTTTGGAGGATTTTCATTTCCTTTAATGTATCGATTTTCTGGTGTTATTTTTTCATAAGGAAAAGGTAAAGTTTGAATTATGGATTTAAATCTTTTCAAATCACCATATTTTTCATTTATTGGAAATCTAGGTAATTCAAGAAAATCTTTACTTGAGTCAATCACTCCCGAATGCTGTCCAAAAGCAAATTCAAAATTTAAATCAGTTACAATTTTTTTTAAGGTGGTACTATATTCTCCAAAAGGATATGAAAATAATTTTGGAGAATAACCTAATTCTTTTTCAAAAATTTTTATAGACTTTTCTAAATCATCTCTTATTTTTTTTTCCTCCCAATCAATTAAGTATTCATGAGAATGACTATGATTTCCAATAGTAGCTAGACCACTAGACTCAATTTCTTTTATTTGCATCCATGTCATATAGCCATACTTACCTACTTCTCTAGTACTTACAAAAAGAATAAAGGGAATGTTTCTTTTTTTAAGCACTGGCCAAGCATTTAAATAAAAAGATTCAAAACCATCATCAATTGTTAAAAGTAAATAATTTTTTTTTATTTTACTTTTAATAATTTCACTAAACTTATCAAAAGAAATAAATTCAAATTTTGAATTATTTATTTCATCTAAATGCTGTAAAAAAATTTCGTTTTTTATATTTGTTGATGGATATTTATTTTCATTGAATCGGTGATACATTAAAGCCACCACACCTTTATCAGGATTAAATTCATTTAAATTTATAGCAAAGGATTTACTTATTGATAAAAATAGTAGTATCAATATAGATATTATGAATTTTTTGTCTATTGATTGTAGCACAGATATAGGTTCATTGTTTGTAAAAGCTAAAAATAAAACATTTAGCAAAATATTGCAAAGTGATAAATCTAATAATGATTTATTAATGAAAGAGATTTTAGATTTTTTTAGTGAAAATAATATAGAATTTAATGATTTATCAATGATTCTTGTTAATCAGGGCCCAGGAAATTTTTCAGGATTAAGAAGCTCTCTGGCGATAGCCAAAGGTATAAGTTTGTCAAAAAATTTAATTCTAATTGG
>CACLHE010000009.1 GCA_902606665.1 uncultured Pelagibacteraceae bacterium | reverse complement strand
TTCCAAGAACTATTTTGCCTCTCAATATTTTTGAAGATAGATATATTCAACTTGTAAATGACTGTATGAAAAATAATAGAATGTTTGGAATGGTACAACCTAAAAGTAAATCAGACGTGAACCCAGCAGTTTATAGCATAGGATGTTTAGGTAAAATTATTAGTTTTAATGAGACGGTCGACAAACGATTTATTATTAGTCTTTCTGGCATAATTAGATTTAGAATCAAAAAGGAATTAAAAAAAGAAAAATTATATAGATCTTTCGAAGTTGATTACTCTGAGTTTTTGGCTGATTTAGATCAAAAAGAAGATGTGGTAATCAATTTTGACAAAAAAAATTTATTAAATAAAATAAAAATCTTTTTCGAAAAAACTAATTATCCGATAGACTATAATGAATTAACTGACCTTAATTTAGATCAATTAATCAATACTGTATGCATGATTTCACCTTTTTCTATTGAAGAAAAACAAAAGTTAATTGAAACCTCAGATATCAATAATAAAATTAAAATGCTTGATGAAATTATTAGTTTTAGTCTTTTTGATTACGAAGAGAATAAAACATTACAATAATTATGAATTTTTCTATTTTTTATAGCCACGATGTTTTTGTATCCTACGACCGTACTCTTGGGCAATTCTATCAAAAATAATTGCTAGAGCTACAATCGCTAAACCATTAAACAATCCTAAGGCAAGATATTGGTTTAAAACAGCTCTTAGAATTGGCACTCCTAAACCTTTTACACCTATCATTGAAGCGATAACTACCATAGCTAATGCCATCATGATTGTTTGGTTTACTCCAGCGAAAACAGTTGGTAGCGCCAACGGAATTTGTACTGTTTTTAATTTTTGAAATGTTGTAGCACCATAAGCTGTACTCGCTTCTAAAGTTTCTTTATCAACTTCCCGAATTCCAAGGTTTGTTAATCTTATTATTGGTGGAACAGCATATATACAAATAGCTATTAGTCCTGGGACTTTTCCGATACCAAGCAACATAAGTATTGGAATTAAATATACGAAACTTGGAATTGTTTGCATCATATCTAAAACAGGTAATATTGTTCTTTCTACCCTATCTGAACGAGACATCCATACTCCTACAGGTATCCCTGCAGTCATACAAATAATTACACATACGGTTATAATTGCGACTGTTGCCATAGTATCTTTCCACATACCAAAGTAACCGATAAGAAAGAAAGCTACTGCCGCACCAATAACAAGTTTCCAATTTCTTGAGCCTAACCAAGCTAAACCACAAATAACAGCAATTACTATTGGCCAAGGAGAATTAATTAATAATTTTTCTAATCTGACCAAAAAAAATAATAATGGATCAAAAAATGCTTCTATAGCATCTCCATATGCTCTGGAAAAATCTCTAAAAGCAAAATCAATTCCTTTTCTCATCTCCATGAGAGATATACGATCCATTACGGGAAATTTTGTAAAAAATTCCATTTTGCTTCAAAAAATTAACGAGCCTATTTTATAATAGGCTCGTTAAATAAATTATATTTTATAGACCAGCTTTGATTTTCTTCTTAGCACCGCCAGATACCCATTTACCCCAAACACCTTCGTGCTGTTTTAAAAACTCAATTGCTGCGTCAGAACCTTTTGCTTGATTATCAGCCATATACACAAGCATTGAGTTCATTACTTCACCAGGAAAAACACGTTTCTTAACATATTTTAAAGCGTCTTTTCCGCCAGTTTTTGCAAAGTTAGCTGTAACGATAGAATTAACTTCTGATTTAGTCCATGCAGTTGGTTTAGGATCTGCACAATCTTGCTCAGCAAGTGTTATACAATTATCCCAATTATCTCTTCCTGCAAATTTCACTCCGAAATCAACTGGTATTAAACCATACTTTCCAATAATTGAAGTTGGATTCCAATAGTAACCAAACCAAGGATTTCCTGAGTCAGCTGCTTTAGCAATTGAACCATCTAAACCTGCAGCAGAACCTGGGTCAACTAATACCCAACCCTTTTTTTCCATTTCGAAAGCTCTAAAAAGGTTTGCGTTAGCTAACTGACATCCCCAACCAGCTGGACAACCAACAAATGCTCCTTTTGATGGATCTTCCTTGTAAGGAAACCATTCAGGATGCTCCAAGATTTCAAGTGCAGTCATTCCTTTAATCTTTGGATGTTTTTTAATAGTTCCTGGAGTTATCCACCAACCTTCGCCAAGACCAGTAATCGGTGCTTTATTAGCAATGATCAATCTTTTTTCATCTACTGCTTTTTTTAAAGGTGTATAAACAGCATTAGCCCATTGCTCTGGGTTCATGTCTGGTGAACCTTTATCATTCATTGATGTAAAAGTTGGCATAGTAGCACCAGGCACTAATTCAACTTCACAACCATAACCTTTTTCTAAAATGATTTTATCAACGTTGGCCATCAATTCAGCTGATGCCCAGTTTTGTTCAGCTATAACAAGTTTCCCACAAGCTGCATTCGCATTAACATTAAATGCAAAAAAACCTAAAGCAACTAATGAGGATATTATTAGCTTTTTAAATGTATTCATTTTTTCCCCCTTAATTTTTAATTGAAACATTATTTTTAATTGAAACATTCAAACATAAATTAAAAATAAATGTAACCGTTGAAACAACTTGAGATTGAAAAATAACTTAGATTTATACTATTAAAGTAAAAAAAAAATTAAATTCTCATTTTTTCTCCATTTGCATCATATAAAGGTCTGTCTGTTACATGAGCTGCATAGAGTTTGCCATTTATTTCTACTTCCAAAGTTGTTTCATGTTTTGATAATTCTTCTGGTACATAACCAAGAGCCATACTTTTTTTAACATGATGGGCATAACCTCCTGATGTGATATAGCCTACACATTTATTATCTTTTAGTATTGCTTCATCATTTGTAACATCAATATCTTTTGTATCTATTGTCATTGTAACAAGTTTTTTTTTAACACCCTGTTTTTTTTCAATTAAACTTGCCTCTTTTCCAACAAAATCTTTGTTCCAATTAATAAATGCATCTAATCCGGATTCGGCTGCTGTAAAATCAGGTCTAAAATCTAAAGTCCATGCTCCCCAATTTTTTTCTAGTCTCAATGCCATTAAAGCCCTTGCTCCATAAAGCTTTAAAGATAAATCTTTACCGTTTAGTTCGATTTCTTCAAATAGTTTTAATTGAAACTGTGGAGCTACATAAATTTCGTAACCTAATTCCCCTGAAAAAGATATACGATTCAATATTGCAGGAACCCCTCCAACAAAAGTTTCTTTAGTATCTCTAAATTTAAACTTTTCATCTGAAACATCGTCTCTACAAATTTTAGATAATAATTTTCTCGAATTTGGTCCTGAGATAGCAATACCATGAAAATCGTCTGATCTATTTTTATAATTTACATCATTTTTAGGTAAAAATTTTTCAAACCACCTTCGATGCATTTCTTGAGCAGCTCCCGATCCAAAAATTATAAACTTTTCTTCATTTAAACAAGCTACAGTTAAGTCGCCATAAAGTTTACCTTTGGGTGTTAACATTGGTGTAAGAATAATTCTTCCAGGTTTGGGTATTTTTCCAGCTAAAATATAGTCAAGAAATTTTCTTGCTCCTTTTCCGGTAAATTCATGTTTTGCAAAATTTGCTATCTCTGTTGCTCCAACCGAATTTCTTACTGCTTTAACTTCTTCAGCTACGTAATTGTGGCATCTGGACCTCTTAAAAGTAGGTTCCTCATGTGCATCCTTTGGATTTTTTGCAAACCAAAGTGCAGTTTCTAATCCGAACGAGTCCCCCATTACAGCCCCCTTTGCTATAAGGCGATCATATAATGAGGTTGTTTTCTGTTTTCTACCTTTTGGTAAAGTCTCGTTAGGAAAAGTCATAATAAATCTCCTTTCATAATTTTCTGAAGATTTTATTGTCCCGTAATCTGGTGATGCATAATTTCCAAAACGAGCAACATCCATTGCCCAAACATCTATCGAAGGTTCTCCATCAATTATCCATTCAGCAATACATTTACCTACTCCACCACCTTGGCAAAAGCCAGCCATAACTCCAACAGCAACCCAATAATTTTTTATACCAGGAACTGGACCAATCAATGGGCTACCATCCGGACCAAAAGTAAATGGTCCATTAACAATATTTTTTATTCCTGCCTTTTCTAATGCTGGTATTCTTTTAAATCCTATTGCTAGTCTATCTTGAATGTTTTCTAATTTAGGTTCTAAAAGTTCATGTCCAAAATTCATGGGAGTTCCTTTTACTTTCCATGGAGTAGATATTTGTTCATAAGTTCCTAGCAACATTCCTTTTGCTTCTTGTCTAAAATAAATATTTCCTTCAAAATCAGTTCCTATGGGTAATCTTTTATCTTTGCCCATAGCCTCAATTTCGGGTATTGCTTCAGTAATTAAATAATGATGTTCCATTGGTTGCACTGGTAAATTTATTCCAGCTAACTTACCAACTTCTCTTGCCCAAAGACCACCAGCATTGATAACTATTTCTGCATTTATATTTCCCTTATCTGTGATCACATCCCATGATCCATCATTTTTTTGTTTTGTATCCGTTACTACTGTATTGGTATAATATTTGCCTCCATAAACTTTAGCCGCTTTTGCAAATGCATACGTTACGCCTGATGGATCAACTTCACCATCAATTGGATCCCATAAAGCTAAAAGATATTTTTTTGGATCTATTAAAGGATGTTTTTTTTTAACTTCTTCTAGAGAAATGAATTCTTGATCTAAACCCATATATCTAGCTTTTGATCTTTCTCTTTTTAAGTAATCTGCCCAGACCTCATTAGAAGCTAAATAAAATCCTCCGCTAGGTTTAAAACCAGTTGAGTGTCCAGATTCCTTTTCAATTTCTTTGTAAAGACCTATTGTGTAGGCCATCATCCTTGAGATATTTGGATCTGAAGAAATTACATGTACATTTCCAGCTGCATGCCAGGATGATCCAGAAGTTAATTCTTTTCTTTCAAGTAATATACAATCTTTTAATCCAAACTTAGATAAATGATATAGTATTGAACAACCAACTACTCCTCCACCTATTACAACTACCTTGGCGTGTTTTTCCATTAATATAAATTATAATGTTTTTGCTGCGTCGGTGTTATGTTTTTTTAAAGTTTTTTCTGTACCATGTGCGTAATGTTTGGACATGTCGGGATAGTATTTATATGCGATAGGTTTTTTACCTAAAGCAACAGCCATTTCACGTACATGATGAGGTTCGGCCCCACAACAAATTCCAATAAAATTTATTTTTTTTTCCGCACATTCTTTTGCGAATTCTGCCATTTCAAATCTATTACAATACAAATTGTCTAGTGCCACTGGAAAAGCGTTTCCTCCGGGAATACAATCGCATCCATCATCGGTTTGATTTAAAAAGCCAGGATTTTTATTAGTTGTTCTATAAGGAACAGGTAAAGCTGCAACATGACATGAAACACTTTTTCTGATTTCGGGCAAAAGTTTCATAGTCATTTTTGGCCCTCTAAAACAATTTAACCCAACAACATCAGCACCATTATCCTCTAAAATTTTACACGCTTCTCCTGGCAAAATACCTTCTCTTGTTTTACCATCTCGTCTAAATGCATAATTACAAACTGCAATTAAACCAGCATCTTTTATAACTTTAAGCGCTATTTTTAATTCTTCAACCCAAGTGATTGTTTCAGCAATTATAAAATCAACACCAGCTTCTTTAGCCCAAGCAACTTGTTCTTCAAACATTTTTTGACATTCAATATTGGATTTCTTATCGTTTGGATCATAAACATTGGTATTAGCAACGTCACCACAAACTAGAAGATCTAAATCCTTAAATTCTTTTCTTGCATCTTTTGCTATTTGCAAAGCATTTTTTTGTAGTGGCTCAAGCAATTGTTCTTTACCAATAAGTCTTAATTTTTCTCTATGACCATAATAAGTAAATGCTTGAACGACATCGCTTCCTGCTCTAATAAATTCTCTATGCAATTGAGAAACTACTTCTGGATGTTCTAAAACTACTTCAGGAACAAAAGCTCCAGCTTGTAAATATCCTCTTCTTTCCATTGCAAAAAGATATCCTTCTGCGCAAAGAATTGGGCCTTTGTTGAGTCTCTCAATAAGATTTTTTCCCATTGGGTAAGCTAACCACATTTTATATAATTTTAAAATACAATTGTTTAGCTAACAAATTATTGCTAAATTTGTTTATGGCACAAAAAGACGTTGGAAATAAAATACCAATTTATAAGTTAAAGACTACAGATGAAGTAATGAGATATTATGACGAATGGGGTATTAAAAATAAATACGATCAAGATATGGTTGATTGGAATTATACTGGTCCCAAGGAAACTGTAGCAACATTTATAAAATATGCCAAAAATAAAAATATTAAAATATTAGACGCAGGTTGTGGAACTGGACTTGTTGGAATTGAATTAAAGAAATATAATTATTTGAATGTTGACGGAATGGATTTATCAAAAAAATTATTAGATTTAGTTCCTCAAGGGTATTATCAAAATCTTAATCAGGTAGATTTAAATAAACCAATAAAAGTAAACAATGATACTTATGATGCTATAATGTGTGTTGGAACCTTCACTTTTGGTCACGTCAAGCCGCATGCGCTTGATGAATTTATTAGAGTCTCTAAAAACAAGAGTTTAATCTGTTTTACAATTAATGAAGGCATCTATGAAGAGTATGGATTCGATAAAAAAATTGACGAGTTAAAAAAAAATAAATCTTGGAATATTAAAGAGTTTTTTAAATCAGATTATATTGCTAGCAAAGATGTTAATGCTTGGTTATGCTTAGCAGAAGTAATTAAATAAATCTTTATCTTAAACTCCCACATATCCAAATTCTAAAGCAGCATCAGTTATATGATGATAGAAAGATTCTCCAAAACTTCTTAGAGTAAAAAGGTTAAATGTATCTGGATTATCATTTATTAGGTCTACTAAAATAGTAACTCCATGAAAAACTGTTCCAGCACAATTATCTTTTTCAAATTCGTTTAAATTAATTGGAGAGCCTTTTTTTAAAACTTCTCTTGCTTGAAAGCCTTTAATTTGCACTACTGCTCTTGAATGAGAAATATCAGTAATAGCAAAATTTTTATCATCACATTTCTCTCTGATGTTATTTAGAATATTTTCATTAAGTGAAATTACTAGCCAAGTTTTAGGACCATTCCAAAGGATTCTAGTTTGTTTATTAAATGATACCTTTGAACTTTCTAATGGAAATTTTAAACCTTCAACCGTTATATTATTTAATTGAAGTGTTGATTTTTTATAATGAACAATTTGAATAATGTTTAAATATTTAACTTCGGAAATTTGAAGTAAATCTTCTTCATTTTTCTTATGATGATCTCCGAAAGTACCTTTTTTATGAACCAGTTCTAAGGGAGTAATAGCTGTCATGATCTTACTCTTTCGCCTTTTGGATCTACATAATGTGAAGAAACTATTTCTACCTCTATACTTTTATTTTTTAACGGTGAAAGAGCGTAAAGCTTTTCACCTATTCTTTTCTTTCCATCCTTAAGAATAGCTAGTGAAAAAGGATTATTATATTCAACACTCCAGCAGGAAGCAGAAATATGTCCAAGTTTTGGATTGGGTAAAGATGCGTTTCTGTTTGCTACTAAATGAGAACCTTCTGGTATCATTGTTTTTTTATCTATAGGGACAACTCCAACAATTTTTTCTCTGTCTAGCTCTACAAAAGCTTGTCTATTTAATGATCTTTTTCCTATAAAATCTTTTTTCTTGCTGATCATTCCATCAAGAGAAAGGTCTGAAGGTATAACTCTTCCATCAATTTCGGAGCCAGCAACATGTCCCATTTCTATTCTTAAGGTTGAAAGAGCTTCTGTCCCGTAAGGCTCAATATTCATTTCTTTTCCTAATTCCATTATTTTCTCCCACATGAAAATGCCATATCCAGATTCTACATTTATTTCGAAAGCCAATTCTCCGGAAAATGAAATTCTAAAAATCCTTGCAGGGACTCCAAACAAGTCTCCTTTTTTAAATCCCATAAATGGTAAAGCTTCATTAGAAACATCAATATTTGGAAAAAGTTTTCCTAATAAATTTCTAGAATTTGGTCCTGCCAAAGCTACTCCTGCCCATTGTTCTGTCGTGGATAAAACATTTACATCAAGATCAGGCCATACAACCTGCAAATAATATTCTAAATGTGATAAAACATTTGCTGCTTGAGCTGTTGTTGTTGTCATATGAAAATGGTTTTCTGAAATTCTTGTAGTCGTTCCATCATCAAAAACAATCCCATCTTCTCTTAACATCACTCCATATCTGGCTTTACCAACTGGTAATTTCATCCATGCATTTGTATAAATTCTATTTAGAAATTCAGCAGAATCTGAACCTTTTATATCTATTTTGCCAAGTGAGGTAACATCACATATACCAATATTATTTCTAACATTTGTTGCTTCTCTTTTAGCTGCATCCTGCAAAGTCTCATTACCTTGTTTATAGTAGCGAGGCCTCAACCATAAACCAGCATCGACGAAAACAGCATTATTTTTCTCATGCCACAAGTGCATAGGTGATTTTCTTGTAGGACGATAATGTTTTCCTACTTCTCTTCCAACGATTGCACCTATTGTTATTGGAGTATAAGGCGGTCTAAAAGTTGTGTGGCCCACTTCAGGTATTATTTTTTTTTCGATATTTGAAACTAATTGTAAACCATTTAGATTACTTGTTTTTCCTTGATCGGTTGCCATACCAAGTGTTGTATATCTTTTTACGTGCTCTATAGATCTGAAACCTTCTCTTACAGCTAATTCAATATCTGAAACATAAACATCGTTCTGAAAATCTACACATCTTTTATAATCTTTATTTTTTGGTAAAGGCATACACCAAAATTTATCATGCCTATCTTGATTTCTCTCATTGGAGGGAGGGATAGAACTTTTTATATTTTTTTTAGTTATTTTGTTTGATAGTTCATATCCTAATTTAAATCCATCTTCTAAAGATTCTTTTAATGTAAAAATTCCCTTAGCGGATCCCACAGTGCTCTCGTTTTGTTTAGATTTTTCAGGAACAAATGCATCTATTTTTTCTTGAAATTTTAATTTATTTCCTGATTGAGATGAAAGATGAACTGTAGGTGTCCAGTTTCCCGATACACATATACAATCGCAAGAAACATTTTCTAAATTTTCATATCCTGTTTTGTCTTTATTTAATTTACCAATTGTAGCCGAATTTACTTTTTTGTAGCCATTTGTGTTAGCTATTGCATGGGAAAATTTAATATCAATACCTAAATTTTTTGCCTCTTTGACGGCAGTACTATTTGATTTTTCTCTAATATCGATAACTAAGGGATCTATTCCATTTTTCTTAAATTCGATAGCTAGATCATATGCTCCATCATTATTAGAAAATATAATTGGTTTTTTTCCAACTAAAACGCCATAAGTTTTAAGATATTCCTTTGCTGCTGAAGCTAACATAATTCCTGGTCTATCATTGTTTCCAAAAACTAAAGGGCGTTCTATAGATCCAGTTGAAAGAATTGTTTCTTTTGTCCTTATATACCAAAGTTTTTGTCTAGGAGTGTATTTTGTAGGTTTTTCTATATGATCTTTTGTTCTTTCAATCATAACCATCATATTATGATCATAATATCCAAAAACTTGTGATCTGTTTTTTACAATCACATTCGACATTGATTTAAGTTGCAATATTGTTTCATCGGCCCAATCTTTTCCTTTTTTATTTCCAATTGTAACTTCATCATTAAGTAAACTGCCACCAAATCTTGACTTATCTTCTGCTAAAATAACTCTTGCTCCATTTTTTGCTGCCGCCAAAGCTCCGGCCAAACCTGATGGTCCAGATCCAACAACCAACACATCACAAAACTCAAATTTATGTTCATATCTATCATTGTCTGGCTTCATAGGAGCAATACCTAATCCTGCGGCTCTTCTTATAATTGGTTCATAAATTTTGTACCAAAAATTTTTAGGCCACATGAAAGTTTTATAATAAAAACCTGCAGGAAAAATTTTACTTAATAAATTGTTAATGGCACCAAAATCAAAATTTACTGAAGGCCAACAATTTTGACTTTTTGCAACCAATCCTTCAACTAGTTCAATTTCCGTTGCAACAATGTTTGGTTCAGTTGTCTCTTTACTATATAATTGAAATTTAGCATTAGGCTCATCTACGCCAGCTCCTAAGAAACCTCTTGGTCTATGATATTTAAAACTGCGTCCAACCAAATGGACTCCATTTGCGAGTAACGCTGAGGCCAATGTATCGCCTTCAAAACCAAAATATTTTTTTCCATTAAATTTAAATGAAATTTTCTTATTTCTATTTATGTAACCATTTTTTTTTAATCTATATTCTTGTGTCATAATAATATTATAATTCTTCGTCCAATCTTGCTGTTTTAAAAATCTCATGCGTCGACGTATCTCTCAAAACTTTAAACCACTGCCTGCAGCCAGCAACATGGTGCCAAAACTCACGATGATTTCCCCTTGGATTTTTTCTTAAATAAACAAAGTTATCCCACTCTTTGTCTGAAACTTCTTTTCCTAATTCTGGTCTTTTTACTGCGGCATCTCCTCCATATGAAAATTCATTCTGAGATCTTTTTCCACAATAAGGGCATTTAATTTCTAACATTTATTATCCTATCCAAGTTTTTGTACCCACACCTTTTTCATCAATAAGATGTCCTGTGCTAAATCTGTTTAATCTAAATTTTGAATTAAGTTCATGAACTCTATCTTGCGCTATTGTATGAGCAAACGTCCATCCTGAAACTGGTGTTGCTTTAAATCCTCCATAACACCATCCGCAATTTAAGTAGACTCCTTCAATATGTGTCTTATCAATTATGGGTGAACCGTCCATTGACATATCCATAATACCTCCCCAGGTTCTTAACATCTTCAATCGACTTAAATTTGGAAACATAGCTACTCCCTCTGATAAAACATGTTGAATTGTAGGAAGGTTTCCTCTTTGAGCATAACTATTATAACCATCCAAATCTCCACCCATTACCATTTCTCCTTTGTCAGATTGACTACAGTAAAAATGCCCAGCTCCGAAAGTAACAACATGATCAAGAAAAGGTTTTACTGGTTCAGAAACGCAAGCTTGCAGAACATGAGATTCGATAGGTAGGTTCATGTTTAATTTTTCGGCAAGCAATGATGTGCTGCCAGCAACACATAAACCAACTTTTTTTGTTTTTATATCTCCTCTAGAAGTTTGAACTCCTGTTAGTTTTCCATTTTGAACTTCAAAACCTGTTACCTCACAGTGCTGAATAATATCTACTCCTAATGAATCTGCCTGCCTAGCATAACCCCATGCTACCGCATCATGTCTTGCTGTTCCTCCACGCGGTTGCATTAAGCCACCAAAAATTGGAAATCTTGAAGATGAAGAAAAATCAGCAAATGGAATCATTTTTTTTAATTCATCTCTTCCAAGCATTACGGCATCAATTCCATTTAATCTCATAGAATTTCCTCTACGTGAATATGTATTTAATTGTGCATCTGAATGAGCTAGATTAATAATTCCTCTTGGTGAATACATAACATTATAATTTAGCTCTTGTGATAAATTTTCCCAAAGTTTCATTCCATATTCATAAAAAAGTCCATTGGCATCCCACATATAATTTGATCGAAGTATCGTAGTATTTCTTCCGACGTTACCTCCTCCAATCCATCCTTTTTCCAATATTGCTACATTAGTAATTTTATGTTCTTTCGCTAAATAATAAGCTGTGGCAAGTCCATGGCCTCCTCCTCCTATAATTACTACATCGTACTGTTTTTTTGGTTCAGGATCTTTCCATGCTACCTCCCAGTTTTTATGATTACTGAAAGCATTTTTTATTAAACTGAATATGGAATACTTTTGCATACCTATAAGCTTATATGACCATTTGAAACTTTTCTATTTGTAAAAGATGCTTTAAATAATGTATACATAGTGCTCTTTTTTATATATAGGAGTGCCGATGAGTGGGGTAAAATCTGATATAGAAATCGCAAGAGCATCAAAAATGATGCCTATAGGCAAAGTTTTAGAAAAAATTAACATCCCTGACAATCCAGTTTCATTTAGCCCAATGGGTCGACACATAGCAAAATTAAATTTTGAGTATATTGATAAATTAAAGGAAAAAAAAAGCAATTTGATTTTGGTCACAGCAATAACTCCTACACCTGCTGGGGAGGGAAAAACAACAACTTCAGTTGGTCTTAGCGATGGTTTAAATAAAATTGGAAAGCAAACAATAGTTTGTTTAAGAGAACCAAGTCTAGGCCCATCTTTTGGAATGAAAGGTGGAGCAGCCGGTGGAGGTTATGCTCAAGTTGTACCTATGGAACAAATTAATTTACACTTTACTGGTGACTTTCACGCAATAACTTCTGCGCATAATTTGTTATCAGCATTAATTGATAATCATATTTATTGGGGAAATAAATTAAATATCGATCCAGAAAATATTGTATGGAAACGTGTTGTAGATTTAAATGACCGTGCTTTAAGATCAATTAAAATTAATCTTGGTAAGTTAAAAAACAATATACCTAGAGATGAAGGTTTTGATATTACAGTTGCATCAGAAGTAATGGCAATTTTTTGTTTATCAAATAATTTAGAAGACTTAGAAAATAAAATAGGTAATATTACAATTGCTTACACTAAAGATAAAAAACCTGTTTATGCAAAGGATTTAAAAGCCCAAGGTCCTATGACAGTATTATTAAAAGAGGCAATCAGACCAAATGTAACTCAAACGTTAGAGAATAATCCTGCAATAATTCATGGTGGTCCATTTGCTAATATTGCTCATGGTTGTAATTCAATAATAGCGACTAAGACAGCCTTGAAGTTATCTGAGTATGTTGTAACCGAAGCAGGTTTTGGAGCCGATCTTGGTGCAGAAAAATTTTTAGACATAAAGTGTAGAAAAGCTGGAATTCAACCTAATTGTGTTGTGATAGTAGCGACTATAAGAGCTTTAAAAATGCATGGGGGTGTTGAAAAAGAAGATTTGAAAAAAGAAAACTTAGAAGCTCTTAAAAAGGGTCTTCCTAACTTAGAAAAGCATATCAACAACGTAAAAAAATTTGGTTTAGAGCTAGTTGTAGCAATAAACCATTTTATTACGGATACCGATAAAGAAGTTAAGCTGATTCAAGAACATTGTTCTAAACTTGGAGTAAAAGTAAGTCTTTGTACTCATTGGTCTGATGGTGGCAAAGGAACTGAGAATTTAGCAAAAAATGTGGTTGAAGTGTGTAAAAAAAATAATAAAGAAAATTTTAAATACTTGTATAAAGATGAAGCCCCAATTTTAAAAAAAGTGGAAACTATTGCAAAAGAAATTTATGGAGCTGACAGAATAGAGTTAGATGATAAAGTTAAAAAACAAATAAATATTATTGAAAAATCAGGATTTGCTAAATTGCCAGTATGTATAGCAAAAACACAATATAGTTTTTCTACTGATCCAAAATTAAAAGGTGCACCAACAGGACATGCTCTGCAGATTAGAGAAATCAGATTATCAAGTGGGGCTGGATTTGTTGTGGTAATTTGTGGTTCAATCATGACTATGCCGGGACTTCCAAGAGTTCCTTCGGCAGATGCTATTAAATTAAATAAAAAAGGCGAAATAGAAGGTTTATTTTAATTTTTTATATAATTAAGCCAATTTTTTAATTCGATTGTTCTCATATCATCACTTAAATTAGATTTAGCTTTTTCTATAGAATTAACGTGCTGGTTAATTTCATCTTGGCTTTTAAAAACTTTTTTAACTAACATATCTTTTGATCTGTGTTTGATTAATTTAATCATGTAATCATAAGGTATTTCGGGATGGTATTGTAATCCCCATATTTCAGATTTTCCTGCGTAAAAATGAAGTGCTTGAAATTTATTTATTTTATCACTTGCTAATAGAATTGAATCTTTTGGTGGTATTTCTACTTCATCATAATTAAAGGCTGGTGTAGTAAATTTTTGAGGTTTATTTGAGTATATTTTATGTTTTTTTCCTGCATCTGTTAATTCTACATCGTGCGCAATACCAATATGAGGTCCACCGGGTGATACCCTACATTTACCTCCAGCAGCCATAACGGTCACTTGTAAACCCCAACAAGCTCCAAATATTTTTTTTTCATGTTTAAAACAAGTTTGAGCAAATTCTATATGTTTTTTTACTTCATTAATATCCTCATTTAAACGTAAAGTGCTTCCAGTTAAAACTATACCATCATATTTTTTTAAAGAAGAAATAATTTTTGAAATAGAATTATCATCTATTGGTTCAACAATATCTATTTCACTGTTTGGTTCAATTTTTTGAAGATGTTTTTTAAAATTTTGTGATTGAGGCACGCAACCAGCATTACCGAAGTTTACATTTTCTTCTTTTGTGTTGCCTTCAACAATTAATAGTTTTAATTTATTCATATGAAATTTTTGGTTCTACAACATATTAATATTGAACATCCGGGTATCTTCCTCAAATTTATGAAAGAAGACAATATTAAAATAGATACAATAGAATTGGATGAAAATGAGAAAATACCAAATCTGGACCCGTATGATGCAATGATAGTGATGGGGGGGCCGATGGATACCTGGCAAGAAGAAACTTATCCTTGGTTAAAAATTGAAAAAGAAGCTATTCACAAGTTTGCTTATATAAATAAAAAACCTTTTTTAGGTTTATGTCTTGGCGCTCAGCTTCTTAGTGAAGCTATCGGCGGTAAGGTAAGAAAAATGAAAACGCCAGAAATTGGTGTTCTAAAAGTCTCTGTAACAGATGATAAATCTTTATTTAAAGGACTAAATAAAGATTTAAAAGTTTTACAATGGCATTCTTATGAAGCATACGATTTGCCATCTAGTACAAATTTATTAGCAAGTTCTCCTGAATGCAAAGTTCAAGCTTTTTCTATCGATAAAGCCTTTGGATTGCAGTTTCATGTTGAACAAACTAATAAAACTGTTCCTGAATGGGCATGTGTACCGGAATATAAATCAGCTTTAGAAAAAACTTTAGGAGAAAATGCTCTTAAAAAATTCAAAAAAGATGTGGAGCAAAATTTAAATTTATTTAATGATAGTGCCAAAATAATTTATGAAAATTTTAAAAAAATAATTTGAAATGCTTCAAAAATACTACAGAAAAGTTCCTAAGCAAAAAATTCATGAAGAATTAAAAAAAAAGTATAGCAACTTTTGTGACACTGTAGTTCACATAGATTGGGATAAAATTTTATTTAATAGAGTATCATTCATTACTGCAGCAACTCAAAAGTTTAATGAGTGTAGATATCTCGAAATAGGTTGTGATAATAATATATGTTTTAGATCTATTCCTGTTATTAATAAAATTGGTGTAGACCCTGAAAGAGGTGGTACAATAAAAGATACTTCTGATAATTTTTTTAAAAATAATAAAAATAAATTTGATGTAATATTTATAGATGGTCTTCACATTTTTGAACAATGCAGAAAAGATGTGATTAACTCTCTTAAAGTATTAGATAAAAACGGATATATATTTCTTCATGATATGACGCCAAGAAATTGGGCGGAAGAAAATGTTCCAAGGTTAGAAAATACGCTATGGACAGGTGATATATGGAAAGTAGCAATCGAATTATCTAAAACGAAAGGAATAGATTTTTTTGTCATTAATGCTGATATGGGCGTGGGAATTCTTAAAAAAAAAGAAGTTAGTGTAGATTACTACGACGATTTTAAAAATTTAAAAGATCTTAAATTTAAGGATTTTTTAGATTTAAACAAAAGTATTAATTATATCGACCCTGAAGAAGGCATGAAAATAATAAAAAATAATTTAAAATAATTTTCCTTGAACGCTATGCTCATACATCGAAACCATATCATCCAAAATAAGTTTTTTTGGATTGCCGGGTGTACATGGATCGTCTAAGGCCATAGGGGACATTTTTTCAATATCTTGATCATTTATTTTTGCAGATTCTGAAATTGTATGTGGAATTTTAATTTGTTCTTTTAATTCCACAACCCAATCAACGAATGAATTAAATGACGCTTCTTTTAAGTCTAGATACTCACTAAGTTTTGCTATTTTATTTTCTATAGTTGATCTATTAAAAGTAAGAACGTACGGCATAAAAATTCCATTAGAAAGGCCGTGATGAACATTAAATAGAGAGTTAACTGGATGACTTAATGAATGAATAGCTCCTAAACCTTTTTGAAAAGCTGTAGCACCCATGCTTGATGATGTTATCATGTGCCCTCTTGCTTCTAGATTTTCTCCTTCGTTAACTGCGACCACTAACCATTTTTTAATTAATGACATTCCTTCTAAAGCTATGCCATCTGCCATTGGGTGATAACCAGGCGCACAATACGCTTCCAGGTTATGAGCAAACGCATCCATTCCAGTTGCTGCAGTTAAAAATGCTGGCATACCCACCGTAAGTTTAGGATCAAGAATGGTTAATGTTGGTAACATTCTTGGATGAAAAACAATTTTTTTAACTTTTGTTTCATCATTAATTATTGCTGCTGCCCTTGATGTTTCTGAACCAGTTCCAGCTGTAGTAGGAATCGCTATAAAAGGTTTTAAATTGTCAGGATTGCTAATTTTATTTTTTGCCATAGATTCAGAAAAATTGTTTTCATTCCAAAAAGATCCTCCATCTGTGAAATCCCAAAGAGGTTTATTAAGCGCAGCCTGTAATACGATTGATTTACCAACATCTAAACTGCTGCCTCCTCCAAAAGCAATAACCCCGTCATGATTACCATTTTTAAATACTTCGACTCCCTTTTTTACTTGGCTTCCTAATGGATTGCCTTTCAAGTCTGAAAAAATAGCTGTAGGTAATTTAGCTCTTTTATTTATTTCAAGAGTATCTTCCACCATTTTTGCTTTTGCTAGATCTTTATCTGTAACGAATAAAGGGTTTTTTATACCCAATACTTTACAGGCTTTTGGTAAATCTTTAATTCTACCACTACCAAACCAAACTGTATTGGGGTAACCCCAATTAAAATTGGACATTATAAAATACTACTTCAATTTTTTCTATTTTGTTAGTAAAATAAATTTACAAATTTATTTATAGGTAGAAAAAATTTAATGACAAAAGTAGCAATTATTGGAACGGGTCCTTGTGGTCTTTCGATGTTAAGATCTTTTGAACAAGCTGAAAAAAAAGGAGAAAAAATACCTCAAATAGTTTGTTTTGAAAAACAAGAAGATTGGGGAGGTTTGTGGAACTACAATTGGAGAACTGGATCTGATCAATATGGAGACCCTGTTCCTAACAGCATGTATAGATATCTTTGGTCAAATGGTCCTAAAGAATGTTTAGAATTTGCTGATTATTCGTTTGATGAACATTTCGGAAAACCAATTCCATCATTTCCACCGAGAGAAGTTTTGTATGATTATATAATTGGTAGAGTAAAAAAAGGGAATTTTAAAAACAAAGTAAGATTTAACACAACCGTTATGTCTGTAATCTATAATGGAAAAAATTTTGAAGTAACATCACATGATAAAAAAAATGATAAATTTTCAAAAGATACATTTGATTATGTAGCAGTATCTACAGGACACTTCTCTGTTCCATTTATTCCAGAATACCCGGGAATGAAATCTTTTCCAGGAAGAATACTACATTCGCACGATTTTAGAGACGCAGAAGAATTCAGAGGTAAAAATGTTATTGTTTTAGGAAGCAGTTATTCAGCTGAAGATGTTGCTCTTCAATGTCATAAATATGGAGCAAAAAGTGTGACTATAGGTTATAGAAATAACCCAATGGGTTTTAAATGGCCTAACGGAATGAAAGAAGTCCATTATTTAGACAGGCTAGAAGGAAATAAAGCAATCTTTAAAGATGGTCACAAACAAGAAGCTGATGCAATAATTTTATGCTCAGGTTATCTTCATCATTTCCCTTTTTTAACTGAAGAACTTAAACTAAAAACTAGAAACAGATTATATCCACCAAAATTGTATAAAGGTGTGGTTTGGGAAAATAATCATAAATTGTTGTACTTAGGTATGCAGGATCAATTTCATACCTTCAACATGTTTGACTGTCAGGCTTGGTATGCAAGAGATGTAATAATGGGTAAAATTAAAATTCCAAATAGTTCAGAAATCAAAAAAGATATAGATAAATGGGTTGCTATGGAAGAAAAATTAGAAAATCCAGATCAAATGATAGACTTTCAAACTGAGTATACTAAAGAACTTCATGGGCTGTCTGATTATCCAAAAATTGATTTTGAATTAATTAGAAAACATTTTAAAGAATGGGAGCATCATAAAGTAGAAGATATTATGACTTATAGAAATAAATCTTTTTCATCCCCAGTGACTGGATCTGTTGCTCCTATACATCATACTCCATGGGCCTCTGCAATGGATGATTCTTCAAAAGCTTTTTTAAATCAATCAAAAAAATAAGGTATTAAAAAAACTATACAGCCGGCAAGAAAAAAAAGGCTCCCGAACATGGCCCAAAAATTTCCAAGACTAGACATAATAAAACCAATTGCAGAGATCAAAAATAAAACCCAACCAGCAATATTTATAATTTTAGTATTCATTTACTAATCAATTTATAATTTAAGCTAAACCAAGATGTTTTTTTCTTTTATCTACCCAAGTTCTAATTAAATTATCAAATATCAGAGCTATGAAAGCGACGCAAATACCAAGTATTAATCCTTTTCCCCCACCTGCTTTATCAGATAAAGCTTTTAGAATATATTGTCCTAAATCTTCTGTTCCAATAAATGCTCCAATTATTACCATAAACAGAGCAAATACTATTGTTTGATTTACGCCAAGCATCATGTGCGGAAACGCTATTGGAAATTCTATATTTATTAATCTTTGTAATTTCGTTACACCTGACATTGAGGCTGCATCATGCAAAGCAGGTGGAACACTCCTTAATCCCTCAATAGTGTACCTTGTAGCAGGTATAGTTGCATAAACAATTACCGCAATTAATACTGATGTATCAGTGATTCCAAAAAGCATCATTACTGGAATTAAATATACAAACGAAGGAAATGTTTGAAAAATATCACAAACTGCTAACATAAATTTCGTGGTATATTTATTTTGTTGACATAAAGTTCCAACAGTCAATCCAATTGTGCAAGATGCAATAACCCCAAAAGTTGCCATGTATGTTGTAACTAAAGCTCTATCCCACCATGGACTTAGCGCTATAAATAATACTAATCCAGCTGTTACCAAAGCTGAACGAATTCCACCAATTATATAGCCGGCTCCAACAACTAATACTACAGTAGCCACTGCTGGCATTCTTAGATACAAAGCTCTCATTGGTTGAAGAACTTCTGTTATTAACCAAGTATTAAATATTTTTAAAGTTTGAAAGAATGTATCCCAAATCCAATCAACACCTTTATTCCAGAAATCTGCAAATGATATTCCTTTATTATGTGGAATCTCAGAAAAGTAATTAAAACTATCTTTAAACAAAAAAGATCCAGCGTAGGCAAATATCGCTCCAATCAATACTGCGCCAACAAAAAACAATGTATTTTTATAACGCTGAAAAAACGTCAGGTTGCCAAAATAATCTTCTTGTTTATTTGCCCAAGCCAAAGACATTTTGTCTAACAAGATCGCAATCATGCTAATACACAAACCAGCTTCTAATGCTAATCCAATATTCAATTGATTTAAGGCTAACAATAAATTCCATCCTAATCCTTTAGCACCTATAAAAGCTGCAATAACCGCCATGGAGAAACACACCATTATGACCTGGTTCACTCCAATTAAAATGTCTCTTCGTGCAGTTGGAATTAATACTTTGGTCATTAATTGCCAATTATTACATCCACTCATTTTGCCAGCTTCGATAACTTCAGGAGATACCGCTCTAAGCCCTAACAAAGTTAATAAGATCATTGGTGGAATGGCAACAACCATGGTTATAATAACTGCGGCATGATCTCCAATACCAAACAGAACCATTGCAGGAACTAAAACGGCATATTGGGGCATGGTCTGCATCACTAGGAGTAATGGATATAAAGCTTTCTCAACACGTTTACTCTTGTAAGCCATAACACCTAAAGTCAAACCAAATATGAAAGAAAGTGGTGCCGCTACTAATATAAAAGAGAGTGTTTGCATTGAAGGTTTCCATTGACCAAATACAGAAATATAAACCATGACTAAACCAGCAAATATAGCTAGACCCTTACCACTCAGTTTGTAACATAATATTACTGCACCCGCTGCAACGATGGTCCAAGGTAAACCTGGCAGTTCTGCCCATGGATTTTTATCTATCCAGTCCCAACTGGTAAATGCGACAACTGTTTTAGAACCACCTAATAAAATTTCTCTAATCAATTCAATAAGGAATGTCATAGATGCAGTTATAGTTCTTGTTATTTGTAGTACTAAAGGTCGAGTTTTGAATTCTTGAGTATCCTCATTCCAAAACTCCATTGGCATCCATTCATTCAATAAGAAAAACAAAGAGTCATTTACCCAAATGGGTAACCATCCAAGTAAAGGAGGCAGTCTCCACAAGACATCAAATGCATAGTATCTTACTTCTTTGCCAAATAGTGTATAGGTACTTTGATTTGGGTCTTTAATGAATTCCGCTTGACCTCTTATAAATTTGTAGGTTTCCGGAACATCAATAGCAAAGCACAAAGCAAAAAATACAATTAACAAAAATAACCATTGAAATAATTTTGGATATTTTTTTAATAATTCCATATTTTAACCGTTATTTTTTCTTCCACCAAAAACAGTATGAATTATTTTTGAGGGACGAACCGTTCCAACAATTTTATTGTTTTCGTCAGTTACAGCTACTGATTTTTCTTGAGTTAAAATCTTTTCAGCAACATTTTCAATTATCTCGTCTTTTGAGACTTTTAAATCACTTAAATTTTCTTTATTTGGTTTTTCCATTACATCTTCTATTTTTAAAACTTTTTCCCTAGGTACTTCTTCAGTAAATTTTTTTACATATTCTGTTGCTGGATTTAAAACAATTTTAGCTGGTGTATCTAACTGCTCAATTATTCCATCTTTCATAATTGCGATACGATCAGCCAGTTTTAGTGCTTCATCAAAATCATGCGTAATAAACATAATTGTTTTTTTTAATTTTTCTTGAAGTCTTAAAAATTCGTCCTGCATTTCTTTTCTAATCAATGGATCTAGTGCAGAAAAAGGTTCATCTAGAAACCAAATATCTGGCTCAACAGCCAATGATCGAGCAATACCTACTCTTTGTTGTTGTCCGCCAGAAAGTTCTCTTGGAAAATAATTCTCTCTTCCTTCAAGACCAACGAGTTTAACCATATCTAGAGCTTTACTAATACTATCCTCAGTTTTAATGCCTTTAATTTGAAGTGGAAAAGCAATATTTTCCAAAACTGTTTTATGCGGAAGTAAAGCAAAACTTTGAAAAACCATTCCCATTTTATTTCTTCTAAGTTCAATTAGTTCTTTGTTTTTTAATGAGAGTAAATCTTGACCTTCTATATAAATTTTTCCATCTGTAGCGTCTGTTAATCTAGAAATACATCTTAATAATGTAGATTTTCCTGAACCTGATAATCCCATTACAACTAACATTTCTCCTTTTGAAACTTCAAAAGAAGCATTGTTCACACCTACGATGCATCCCATTTTCTGGAATGTTTTAGCATCCACATTTCCATTTGCTTCTTGGAGCATCTTTTTGGCATTTGTACCAAAAATTTTATATACAGAATCACACTTAATTACCGCATCGGTCATAATCTTTTAACAAGTTATACGAAATT
>CACLHE010000008.1 GCA_902606665.1 uncultured Pelagibacteraceae bacterium | reverse complement strand
ATTGCAGAAAATTTAAAAGAGGAAGCATCAAATTAAAAAATGAAGATGTTTTAAATTTAATGAAGAGCTTTATAAAAAGGGTTAAAGCAAACAAAAATATGACAATTAGATTTATTAATAAAAAGATAAAACAAGGTAAAAAGGTATTTTTATATGGGGCCTCTACCAAAGGTAATACTGTATTGCAATATTACGGTTTAAATTATAAAAAAATTCCTTTCGGAGCAGAAAGGAGTCCTGAAAAATGGAACAAGTATACAATTGGAACTGGTATAAAGATAATTAAAGAAGACAGAGCAAGAAAATTAAATCCTGATTATTTTTTTGTTACTCCATGGGGTTTCATAAAAGAATTTGTTAAAAGAGAAAGAAAATGGCTTAAAAGGGGAGGCTCCTTTATTGTTCCATTTCCAAAATTTAAACTAATTAAAAGCAAATGAGAAAAAAGAAAAAAATTTTAATATTGGGTGTTACAGGACAAGATGGATCGTTGATGGCAAGATTTCTTCTTGAAAAAAAATATGTTGTTCACGGTCTTGTAAGGAAATCTGCAACTGGAAATTTAAAAAATATTGAAGATTTGCTTAAACAGAATAACTTTTATACGCAACCTGGCGATCTTTTAGATCCACTTTCCATTGAGAAATTAATTAAAAAAATTAAACCTGATGAAATATACAATTTTGCTGATCAAGATCACGTTAGATGGAGCTTTGAAATACCTTCATATTCATATGATGTTACAGCCAGTTCCGTTGTCAAAATTTTGAATATTATTAAAGATAGCTCTCCAAAATCAAAATTTTTTCAACCATTCTCTTCCAATATATTTGGGAATAGCAAAAAAAGAAAACAAAATGAAAAAGAAATTTTTTCTCCATTGAGTATTTATGCGCTCGGAAAAGTTGCGGCATATTATGCCTGCCAAATGTATAGGGAAGTGTATAATTTAAAAATTTATGGAGCTATATTTTATAATCATGAATCAGAAATTAGACCAGAGGAATATGTTACCAGAAAGATAACAAAATCTGTTGCCAAGATATATTACGGAAAGCAAAAAAATTTATACTTAGGAGATATAAAATCAAAAATTGATTGGGGATATGCTAAAGATTATGTAAAAGCAGCATACAAAATAATGCAACTTTCAAAGCCTGATGTTTTCGTTATTGGATCTGGAAAAAGTTACAGTGTCGAATATTTTGTTAAAAAATGTTTTGAGTATGTTGGTCTTAATTATAAAAAATATTTAAAAGTAAATAAAAGTTTATTAAGACCATCAAAGAATACCACACTTACAGCTGATACTTCAAAAGCGAAAAGGACTTTTAATTTTAAAATTGAAACTGATTTGGATAAATTAATATCTATTATGATGGAAAATGATTTAAAAAAAGAAATAGAATTAAAATAATGTCTGAAAAAATTTCAATTATATTGTGTGTTTATAATGAAGCTAAATATATAGAAAATACAATTATAGAATTAGAAAAAAATATTCCCAACCTAGAAGTTGTTATTATAGATGATTTTTCTTCGGATGGTTCAATAGAAATTATTAAAAAGTTAAATAAAAACAATAAATATAAAACAGTTTTTAGAAAAAAAAGTAGAAGCTTAGGATCAGCTTTTGTTAGAGGTGTTGTTGAAACAACAGGAGATTATATAGGATGGGTAGATGTCAATATGACCGAAGTTATAAAAAAATTTCCTAATATGGTTGAAGCTTTACGTGAAGAAAACGATATTGTAATTCTTTCAAGATATATAGATGGAGGCGGAGACAATAGAATACTTTTAAGAAAATTAGGAAGCAAGTATTTTAATTGGTTTTGTAAACTGATTCTTAGAACACCTGTCAATGATTATACTGGTTCTATTTTTTTAATGAAGAGAAAAGTTTTAGATGAAGTTACTTTTTTGGGTTACGGATTTGGTGGTGAATTTTTTTTAGAGTTTATATATAATGCTCATAGAAAAAATTTTAAAATAAAAGAAATTCCCTACGTTCAAAATAGAGATGAGGATATTATGAATAGTAAAGGTGCTCCAAGTTTGATAAAGTTTTTTTATTTTGGAGTAATGTATGTATTTAGAGTTTTCGTAACTTTAACAAGAAAGAAAAATTAGTTTTATGTTAGAAAAAATAATATATAAAAAAAAATTATTAGCTCTTATCGTAAGAGGAAAATATAGAAAAAAAAAAGGAATAACTTTTTTTACCGAAGATAAATCGAACCAACAATTTGGTTATATAAAACATAATAGTGGTTATATTATTAAACCTCATTTACATAAAAAAAGATCTACAAAGATTAATTATACTTCTGAGGTTATTTTAATGTTAAAAGGCCTTATGAGAGTAGATTTTTATAATAGAGGAAAAAAATATTTATTTAGTAAAAAATTAAAAGAAAAAGACATTATAATGTTAGTCCATGGTGGACATGGATTTAAAATATTAAAAGACACAGAAATGCTTGAGATAAAACAAGGCCCTTACAATTTAATTAAAGATAAAATTAAATTTGAAAAAGTTGAAGAAAAAAAAATTAAATTAAAAAAGTAAATTTACCTATTTTTTCTTATAAAATTAATATAATGAAAAACAATTGATGCTGAGTTAGAAATATTAAGACTTTCAACTTTTTCGCTAATATCAATTTTAAGTAAAAAGTCTGAATTTTTTGTAGTTTGAAATTTTAAACCATAGCCTTCTGAACCAAATAATAATACATTATATCCATTCCAATCATGCTCAGTAAAATTTTTTTTACTATTTTTATCAAAACCACAGACCCAGAAGTTTTTAGCTTTTAAGTATTTAAGGGTCGTATTTATATTAGATACCTCAAAAATATTAATGTGTTCCATGCATCCACTTGCACTTTTATATAATAATTTACTTTCACTAGGAAAAGACCTCTCTTTAACAATTAATCCATCTATATTAAAAGATACAGCGCTTCTTATTATTGAACCAATATTTCTAGGATCTGTAACTTCTTCCAGAGCAACAAAAGTTATATTTTTTTTGGATTCAAAAGATTTTAAGTAATCTTTAAGATTTTTTTTATCAAAGTGTTCGATCTCTGCTATTAATCCTTGATGCGATATCTCATCTTTTGCACAGAGTCTGTCTAGTTCTCTTTTGTTTTTGTAATACAGTTCAACACCTTTTAGTAAATTAAGATTTTGATTAGTTTTATTTAATGTTTTTTTTGAATCTTCAGTCAAAAATACTTTTGACACCCTGCGTATAGGATTTTTTAATGCTTCAGTTACTGCATGTTTACCCGCTATTAAAAATGTAGTTTTTTTCATAGTTTTTGGCGAATTAAGAGGATTAATACCATATTAATGGTCAAAATCATTTATTGCTTTTATTTATCAGAATGCTTATAAAACCTTGTTGAGTAAAGCTTTATTGTATCGGTAACCTCCAAAAAATCGGAGGGGTACCAAAGCGGTCAAATGGGGCGGGCTGTAAACCCGTTGACTTCGGTCTTCGAAGGTTCGAATCCTTCCCCCTCCACCAAGATCAGTAAAGTTTTGGTTGATTAGAGAGTGTGATACGTTTGGAATGATGCGGGTGTAGTTCAATGGTAGAACACCAGCCTTCCAAGCTGGTCGTGAGGGTTCGATTCCCTTCACCCGCTCCAAGTTAAATGTAAACAAAAGGATTTAAAAAGGAATAAAATGGCTGAGAAAAAAAAATTTGAGAGAAATAAACCGCATTGCAACATAGGTACAATCGGTCACGTGGATCATGGCAAAACAACACTAACAGCTGCTATAACAAAAGTTTTATCAGAAAAAGGTGGAGCTGAATTTATTGCTTATGATCAAATTGATAAAGCTCCAGAGGAAAAGGAGAGAGGAATAACGATTGCCACAGCGCACGTAGAATATGAAACTGATAAAAGACATTATGCTCACGTAGACTGTCCTGGACATGCTGATTATGTAAAAAATATGATTACTGGAGCAGCACAAATGGACGGAGCAATTCTTGTAGTAAATGCAGCAGATGGACCAATGCCGCAAACAAGAGAACATATTCTTTTAGCGAGACAGGTTGGCGTTCCTGCAATAGTTGTATTTTTAAATAAAGTAGACCAAGTTAAAGACAAAGAACTTTTAGATTTGGTTGTTGAAGAAATACGTGAATTGTTAACTTCATATAAATTTCCTGGTGACAAAATACCAATAGTTAAAGGATCAGCTTTAAATGCAGTTGAAGGAAAAGATGAAGCAACTGGAAAAAATGCAATTCTTGAATTAATGAAAGCAATAGATGAACATATTCCTCAACCAGCAAGACCTAAAGACAAACCTTTCTTGATGCCAGTTGAAGATGTTTTTTCAATATCAGGTCGAGGTACAGTTGCGACAGGTAGAGTTGAGCAAGGTGTAGTTAAAACTGGTGAAGAGTTAGAAATTGTTGGAATTAAAGCTACTAAAAAAACTGTTATTACCGGTGTAGAAATGTTTAGAAAAATATTGGATACTGGAGAAGCAGGAGATAATATCGGAGCATTACTTAGAGGTGTAGAAAGAGAAGACATCGAAAGAGGTCAAGTTTTAGCAAAACCTGGTTCTGTTACACCACACACTGAATTTGAAGCTCAGGCTTATGTTTTAAAAAAAGAAGAAGGTGGAAGACACACTCCTTTCTTTACAAAATATAGACCTCAGTTTTATTTTAGAACAACTGACGTTACTGGGGAAGTCACACTTCCATCAGGAACAGAAATGATTATGCCTGGAGATGATGCTAAATTTATTGTGAAACTTATTACTCCTATTGCGATGAATGAAAAGTTAAATTTTGCAATTAGAGAAGGTGGTAAAACTGTAGGAGCGGGAGTAGTAACAAAAATTATTAAATAATCTCTAGGAGTGTAGCTCAATTGGTAGAGTACGGGTCTCCAAAACCCGGGGTTGTGGGTTCGAGTCCCACCGCTCCTGCCAGAAAAGGAAATTAAAAATGATTAACCCATTAAGATTTATTCAATCAGTCAAACAAGAGGCCTTCAAGGTAACTTGGCCCACAAGAAAAGATGTAACTATCGGAACAATAATGGTATTTGTTTTGGCAACAATCGCGGCAATCTTTTTCTTATTGTTAGATCAAATATATAGATTTTTATTAGATATAATTTTAACTATTAATTTTTAAAACTATGAAATGGTATATAGTTCAAACTTTTTCAGGATTTGAGCAGAAAGTAGCAGATACAATTAAGGAAATGATACAAAAGAAACAATTAAACGAAGCAATTACGGAGGTTTTAGTACCAACCCATGATGTTACTGTCGTTAAAAAAGGTAAGAGAGTACAAAGAAAAAAAAAATATTTTCCCAGCTATGTGTTGGTAAAAATGGAGATGAATAAAGATCTATATCATATGATAAAAAATATTCAGAAGGTAACTGGATTTTTAGGAACAACTGGTACTCCCGTTCCAGTATCAGAAAAGGAAATTGATAAAATTTTAGGCAATATTAAAGAAGGAGCTTTAGCTCCTGAACCAAGTCTCACATTTGATATTGGTGAGCAGGTAAAAGTTTGTGAAGGGCCTTTTGCGTCTTTTAGTGGACTTGTTGAAGAAGTCGACGAAGAAAAATCAAAACTTAAAGTTTCTGTTTCAATTTTTGGAAGACCTACACCAATAGAACTGGAATATAATCAAGTGGAGAAATCATAAAATTATGCCGAAAGAAATTACTGGTTATGTAAAATTACAAATTAAGGGAGGACAAGCAAACCCCGCTCCCCCTGTTGGTCCAGCACTTGGTCAACGAGGCATTAATATTATGGAATTTTGTAAAGCATTTAATGAAAAAACAAAAAGCTTTATGGGTAAACCTGTACCTGTAGTTATTACCGTATATAAAGATAAAAAATTTGATTTTGTAATTAAATCTCCCCCAGCTTCACATTTTATTAAAGAAGCGGCAAAACTAAAAGGAGGTTCAAATGAACCAGGTAGAATTGTAGTTGGATCAATAACACGTAAACAAGCAGAGAAAATAGCTCAAGAAAAAATGAAAGATTTGAACGCGCATGATTTAGATGAAGCTACAAAAATAATTTGTGGTTCAGCTAGATCTATGGGAATAGAGGTAAAAGAATAATGAGAACAAAATATTCAAAGAGATATAAAAAGATACATACAGATCAAAAAGATAAAACACCTCAAAAATTTGAGGAAGTGATTAGTAAAGTTAAAAAAAATTGTACAACAAAATTTGATGAGTCTATTGATGTTTCTTTCTTCTTAAAATTAAAAAAAAAAAAGGAAGAATTTAATATCAGAACAATAGTTAATTTACCAAATGGAAATGGAAAAAAAGTAAAAGTAGCAGTTTTATGTGAAGACAGTAAAGTTAATGAAGCAAAAAAGTCTGGAGCTGAACTTTTTGATTCAGAAACATTAATAAATGATATTTCGCAAGGTAAAATTAATTTTAATAAACTTATAGCAACACCAGCAATGATGTCAAAAATTGGTAAACTTGGAAAAATACTAGGTCCAAAAGGTTTGATGCCGAATCCAAAACTAGGTACAGTTACAAATGACATACTTGCTGGTGTAAAAGCATTAAAATCAGGTCAAATAGAAATTAAAAGTGATAAAGATGGCAATGTAGGAGCTTCAATTGGTAAAAAAAGTTTTTCAGACAGCAAAATAAAGGAAAATTTTGAAGCGTTAATACAAAAAATAATAAAAGAGAAACCGGCTGGATTAAAAGGTGATTTTATTCGATCTGCTTTTATAACTTCAACAATGGGAATATCATTTAAATTAAAATTACCGAAATAACATATGATGAACAAAAATAAAAAAAAATTATATATTGAGGAAATGAAGAATTTCTTTAGCAAGACAAGCTCTGTATTCGTTACTCATTATCAAGGACTTACAGTAAAACAAATAGATGAACTACGATCTGAGATGCGTAAACATGGAATATTATTTAAAATTACAAAAAATAGAATTACAAAATTAGCATTAGAAGGAAGTAAATTTAAAAAATTAGAAAATTTATTTTCCGGACCTACTGCTGTAGCTTTTTCAGAAGATGCAATAACTTCTGCTAAAATTTTAACAAAATTTGCTAAAAAAAATTCGAGTTTAAAAATTATTGGTGGAATCATGGAAGAGGAACCTCTTTCAGTAGAAGATGTGGAAAAAATTGCCACACTACCTACATTAGATGAGGCTAGGGCCAAAATTACAAGTATTCTGACTGCTCCAGCTCAAAAAATAGTTAGTATTTTGCTTGCGCCTGGCTCAAAAATTGCTATTTTGGCGCACGCGAAGAGTAAAAAAACTTAATTAATAATAAAGAGTTCCAATGGCAGATTTAAATAAAATAATAGATGAATTATCAAAGCTTACAGTGGTAGAAGCTGCTGAGCTTTCAAAGCAATTAGAAGAAAAATGGGGAGTAACAGCTGCAACTGCAGTTGCCGCAGCCCCGGCCGCAAGTGCGGTAGCCCCGGCTGAAGAAAAATCTGAGTTTACTATTTTTCTTTCTTCTGCGGGTGACAAAAAAATAAATGTAATTAAAGAAGTTAGAGCTATTACAGGTTTAGGACTTAAAGAAGCAAAAGATTTGGTTGAAGGAGCACCTAAAGAAGTTAAAAAAGGTGTTGCAAAAAAAGATGCAGATGAAGCTAAGAAAAAGCTAGAAGCTGCTGGAGCTAAGGTAGAATTAAAATAGTTTTTTTAATATTAAAATTTTAATTACACCTCACGGTGTAATAGTATACATGGATTTATCTTTTACTGAAAAAAAAAGTATAAGAAAAAGTTTTGGTAAGTTAAAAGAAATTTTATCTATACCAAATTTGATAGATGTTCAAAAAAAGTCCTATGAACAGCTACTTTCATCTGCCGACATAAACAAATCTATCTTAAAAAAAGGTTTAGATAGTGTTTTTAAAAGTATTTTCCCAATAGAGGAATTGTCTGATAAAGCAACGTTAGAATATATTTCATTCCGTTTAGAAAAACCAAAATTTGATGTTGAAGAGTGCAGACAAAGAGATTTAACGTATGCTTCATCTTTAAAACCTGTACTAAGATTGGTTATTTACGATATTGATCCAGAAACTAATACTAAACAAGTTCTTTCAGCTAAAGAACAAGAAGTTTATATGGGGGACATCCCTTTAATGACACCAAGCGGAACTTTTGTAATAAACGGTGTTGAGAGAGTTGTTGTAAACCAAATGCACAGAAGCCCAGGAGTATTTTTTGATCATGACAAAGGAAAAACACACGCAAGTGGTAAACTACTTTTCAATTGTAGAATAATTCCAAATAGGGGCTCATGGCTCGATTTTGAATTCGATGCAAAAGATCTTTTATACTTCAGGATTGATAGAAAAAGAAAATTACCAATTACAACTTTACTATATGCAATAGGATATAACAAAAAAGAAATGCTAGATCTTTTTTATGATTTTAAAGTTTTTAGTTACGATAAAGAGAAGAAAAAATGGGAAACTAAGTTTAATGTTAATGATTATAAACGTCCAATTAAATTAAGATATGATCTTATAAACTCAAAGGATGGAAAAAAAGTACTTAAAAAAGGATCTAAAATTAATTCGCTGATAGCAAAGAAACTAGTAGATGAAGGCTTAAAGAATATTTTATTTTCTTCTGATTTCTTTGTGGGGAAATATGTTAAAAATGATTTGTCTAATAAATCAAAAGATGAAGTTTTTCTTAATTCAGGTTCTTCAATAACTCAAGAAGACCTAGATAAAATATTAGAATATGATATTAATTCTCTAGAGATTGCTGACATTGATCCGATAAATAAAGGACCTTACTTAATTGATACACTCAATGTGGATAAAAATAAGTCTAAAGAAGATGCAATTAATGATATTTATAAAGTCTTAAGACCAGGAGAGCCTCCATCGTTTGAAGTAGCAAACGAAATTTTTAATAACTTATTTTTTAAATCAGATCGTTATGATCTTTCTGATGTTGGGAGAGTTAAGTTAAATAATAAATTAAGATTACAATGTAGCGATAGTATAACAATATTACGTAATGATGATATCGTTGAAATAATTAAACACATGTTAGATCTCAGAGATGGAAAAGGTGATGTTGATGATATTGATCATTTAGGGAATAGAAGAGTTAGGTCGGTAGGTGAATTAGTTGAAAATCAGTTTAGAGTTGGAATATTAAGAATGGAGAGAGTCATAAAGGAAAAGATGTCAACATTGTTAGAAATAGAATCTGCAATGCCGCAAGATTTAATAAATCCAAGACCAATATCAGCAGCAATGAAAGATTTTTTTGCTACTTCTCAGCTATCTCAGTTTATGGATCAAACAAACCCTTTATCAGAAATAACTCACAAGAGAAGAGTGTCAGCTTTAGGGCCTGGTGGACTTACTAGAGAAAGAGCTGGCTTTGAAGTTAGAGATGTACATCCAACTCATTATGGACGAATATGCCCAGTCGAGACACCTGAAGGACCAAACATCGGTTTGATAAATAGTTTAGCAACTTTTTCAAGAGTTAATAAGTATGGTTTTATAGAAAGCCCTTATAGAAAAGTTATTAATGGTGTAGTTACAGATAAAATTGAATACTTGTCCGCAATTGAAGAAGAGAAATATACTATTGCTCAAGCAAATTCTCACATTAATAAAGAAGGTAGATTAATAGAAGAATTAGTATCATGTAGGAAATCTCTAAATTTTATTTTAGCTAAACCAGATTCAGTAGAATATGTTGATGTATCTCCGAAACAGTTAGTTTCGGTAGCAGCTTCACTTATACCCTTTTTAGAAAATGATGATGCGAATAGGGCCTTAATGGGATCGAATATGATGAGACAAGCTGTTCCTTTAATAAGACCCGAGTCCCCGTTAGTCGGCACAGGAATAGAACAAGATGTAGCTATTGACTCGGGAGTAACAATTATAGCTAAAAGAGATGGAGTCGTTGATAAGATTGACGGAAAGAGAATAGTGGTTAAGGCCACAGAAAAGGATTTATCTAAGTCAGGGGTTGATATTTATAATTTACTTAAATTTCAAAAGTCAAATCAAAATACCACTATAAATCAAAAGCCTCTGGTTAAGGTAGGGGACGTAATTAAAAAAGGTGATATTATAGGAGATGGACCAGCGACTAAATTAGGTGAGTTAGCCTTAGGTAGAAATGTAACTGTAGCATTTATGCCCTGGCTTGGTTACAATTTTGAAGATTCCATTTTAATCTCTGAAAGATGTGTTACTGATGACGTATTTACTTCCGTTCATATTGAAGAATATGAATTGATGGCCAGAGATACAAAACTAGGTACTGAAGAAATTACTAGGGACATACCAAATATCAGTGAAGAATCTTTAAGAAATTTAGATGAATCTGGAATCGTATATATAGGTGCTGAAGTGAAACCTGGAGATATTTTAGTAGGTAAAGTAACTCCTAAGGGGGACACAATATCTAATCCTGAAGAAAAGTTACTTAGGTCAATCTTTGGTGAAAAGGCAACAGATGTTAGAGATTCATCTCTTAAAGTTCCCCCAGGAAGTGGCGGTATTGTTGTTGATGTGAGAGTTTTTAATAGGCATGGAATAGAAAAAGATGAGAGATCTACAGCAATAGAAAGATCTGAAATAGAGTCTATTCAAGAAGATAAATCCGTAGAAGAAGAAATTCTTGAGAGAAATATAAAGATGCGAGCTATTGACATGATAAAAAATAAAAAACTAAAAAATAATGTTAAAAATTTAAAAACTAATACTAGTTTATCTCAATCTGATTTAAAGGATCTAGGTTTAAATGATTTTTGGAAAATGGAATTTGATAATAGCAAAGCAAATGACGATTTAAAAATGCTTAGAGATCAATATACAGATGTAAATAAAGACATAAAAAATCGATTTGAAGATAAAGTTACAAAAATTCAACAAGGGGATGATCTTTTGCCTAACGTTTTAAAAATGGTAAAAGTTTTTGTAGCTGTGAAGAGAAGTTTAAAGCCCGGAGATAAAATGGCAGGAAGACACGGTAATAAAGGAGTCATAAGTAAAATTGTTCCAATAGAAGATATGCCATACATGGATAGTGGTAAACCAGTTGATGTTGTACTTAATCCTTTAGGTGTTCCAAGCAGAATGAACGTTGGTCAAATTTTAGAAACCCATTTAGGTTGGGCTTGCTCTGAATTAGGAGAAAAAATTAATCAGATAATAAAAAATCACCAAGATAAAACTAAGAGAAATAGCCTAATAAATAAGATATTTGAAAAAGTATATGGACAAGAAGTATACAAAGAAAAAATTGAAGGATTAAAGGAAAAAGAATTTGAGGAATTAACTTCAAATTTATCATCAGGAATACCTATTTCAACACCTGTTTTTGATGGAGCTTCTATAGATGATGTTACTAAGTTATTAGAACTTGCCGATCTTCCTTCTTCAGGACAAACTACCTTGTGGGACGGACGAACTGGAGAACAATTTGATAGAAAAGTTACCGTTGGTATCATTTATATGTTGAAACTTCACCATCTAGTAGAGGATAAAATTCACGCAAGATCAACAGGTCCATACAGCTTAGTTACACAACAACCATTGGGTGGAAAAGCTCAACTTGGTGGTCAAAGATTTGGAGAAATGGAAGTATGGGCCCTAGAAGCTTATGGAGCGTCTTATACACTTCAGGAAATATTAACTGTTAAATCGGATGATGTAGCAGGCAGAACAAAGGTTTATGAGACAATTGTAAAAGGCGATGACAAATTTGAATCTGGAGTACCTGAGTCATTTAATGTTTTAGTAAAAGAAATTAAATCGTTAGGACTGAATATTGATTTAGTCTAGGAGATTATGCAAAAAGAAATAGATAAATTATTTAGTAGCAATCAACCAATTGAGCAAAGGTTTAATAAAATAAAAATTACTCTTGCGAGCCCTGAAAAGATTAAATCTTGGTCTTATGGTGAAATAAAAAAACCAGAAACAATCAATTATAGAACTTTTAGGCCAGAAAAAGATGGACTTTTTTGTTCAAGAATTTTTGGTCCAATAAAAGATTATGAATGTTTGTGCGGAAAATATAAAAGAATGAAATTTAGAGGAATTATATGTGAAAAATGTGGTGTAGAGGTAACTAAATCAAATGTAAGGAGAGATAGAATGGGCCACATAGAGCTTGCTTGCCCAGTAGCTCACATATGGTTTTTAAAATCTTTACCAAGCAGAATATCTTCAGCTATTGATATGAAGCTTAAAGATGTCGAAAAAGTTTTATATTTTGAAAGTTTTATGGTTGTAGAACCAGGACTTACAAAACTTAAGAAAAATCAACTTTTAACTGAAGAAGAATATATAAAAGCACAAGAAGAATATGGTGAAGATGCTTTTGAAGCTGGTATAGGTGCTGAAACTATAAGAAAAATTTTAGAAACTCTTGATTTACAAAAAGAAAGAGAAAGCCTAAGATTATTATTGAAGGATGTAAAATCAAAAGTTGCTGAAGAACGTGCTATTAAAAGACTTAAATTAATAGAATCTTTCTTAACTTCAGGTAATAAACCTGAATGGATGATATTGACAACAATTCCTGTTATTCCACCAGAACTTAGACCTTTAGTTCCTCTAGATGGAGGTAGATTTGCTACTTCTGATTTGAACGATTTATACCGAAGAGTAATTAATCGTAATAATAGGTTAAAAAGACTAATGGATTTAAGAGCTCCAGACATCATTGTTAGAAATGAAAAAAGAATGTTACAGGAATCTGTTGATGCGTTATTTGATAATGGAAGAAGAGGAAGAGTTATAACTGGAACTGGTAAAAGACCACTTAAATCTTTAGCTGAGATGCTCAAAGGTAAGCAGGGAAGATTTAGACAGAACTTATTAGGTAAAAGAGTGGATTATTCAGGTAGATCAGTAATAGTAGCTGGACCAGAACTTAAACTTCATCAGTGTGGCCTTCCAAAGAAAATGGCTGTAGAATTATTTAAACCCTTTTTATATGCAAGACTCGATAAGCTTGGTTTAGCAACTACTATAAAACAAGCAAAGAGAATGGTTGAAAAAGAAAAGCCTGAAATTTGGGACGCACTAGAAGTAATCATAAGAGAACATCCAGTAATATTAAATAGAGCACCTACTTTACATAGATTAGGAGTACAAGCTTTTGAAGCTAAATTGATAGAAGGAAAAGCTATAGAGCTGCATCCACTCGTTTGTGCAGCGTTCAATGCTGACTTTGATGGAGATCAGATGGCTGTTCATATTCCATTAAGTTTAGAAGCTCAGCTAGAGGCTCGAGTACTTATGATGTCCACAAATAATATATTAAGTCCTTCTAATGGAAAACCAATAATAGTACCAAGCCAAGATATGGTGTTGGGGTTATACTATTTATCACAAACTCCAGAAACTAATTTCGATAAAGAAAAACCAAAAGGATACTTCAGTAATATTACTGAATTAGAACAGGCTATAGAGAATAAAAATATAAGCTTACATTCTAAAATAATATGTAGATTTGAGACTGTAGATGAAAAGGGAAATAAAATATTAGAAAAACATACAACTACAGCAGGAAGATTTATTCTTTCAAGTATTTTACCAAAAAATTATAAGATAAAGTTTACTTTAATTGACAGACTTTTATCAAAGAAAAATGTTTCTGAACTAATTGATCTTGTTTATCGCTACTGCGGGCAAAAGGAAACTGTAATATTTTGTGACAGATTAAAATCTCTTGGTTTTAAACATGCTTTTAAAGCGGCAATCTCTTTTGGTAAAGATGATTTAATTATTCCAAAAACTAAAGAGAAATTAGTTAATGATGCAAAAAAATTGATAGAAGATTACGAAAGTCAATATTCAGAGGGTTTAATTACACGAGGTGAAAAATATAATAAAGTTATTGACGTCTGGTCAAAATGCACGGATTTAGTTGCGAACGCAATGATGAAAGAAATATCAGCTGCCACAAAAATTATGCCGAATGGTAGAGTGGAGACAAATTCTGTTTACATGATGGTAAATTCTGGAGCAAGAGGATCTTCAGCACAAATGAAACAGTTAGCTGGAATGAGAGGTTTAATAGCTAAACCTTCTGGTGAAATTATAGAAACACCCATTACAGCAAATTTTAAAGAAGGACTAACAGCTTTAGAATATTTTAATTCTACTCACGGAGCTAGAAAGGGATTGGCCGATACAGCTCTTAAAACAGCAAACTCTGGCTATTTAACTAGAAGGCTTTGTGATGTTGCTCAAGATATTTCAATCACAGGCGATTATTGTGGAGCTAAAACGAAGGATTCTATTTCATTATCAGAGATAATTGATGGTGGAAATATTATAGTAAGTTTGTCAGATCGTGTTTTAGGAAGATCAGCAGCAGAAGACATAAAACATCCTATAACAGGAGAAGTATTAATAAAAAGAAAACAATTAATTGACGAACAGCTTTGCGAAAAGATAGATGCTGCAGGAGTTAAATCTGTGAAAGTTCACTCAGTAATGACTTGCATATCAAAAGAGGGAGTTTGTGCAACATGCTACGGAAGAGATTTATCAAGAGGGAAATTAGTCACCGTAGGAGAGGCCATTGGTATGATTGCTGCACAATCAATTGGAGAACCAGGAACTCAGTTAACAATGAGAACTTTCCACGTTGGAGGTACCGCACAAATTAAAGAAGAGTCGCAAGCAATTGCTCACTCTTCTGGCAAAATCAATATTATAAATAGAAATGTAATTGAAGATTCCAAAAAGAATAAAATTATTATGGGTCGTAATACACAAATATCCATAGAAGATAACAATGGACAACAACTTGCAATATATAAAGTGCCTTATGGAGCAAAACTTTTTTGCGATAATGGAGAAGAAATTAAAAAAAATAAAAAAATTTGTGAATGGGATCCTTACACATTGCCTGTTATAGCAGAAAAAAGTGGACTGGTAAGTTATATGGATTTAGTTGATGGAGTTTCGTTAGCTGAAATATCTGATGATACAACTGGGCTAACTTCCAAGTCAGTTTTAGATTGGAGATCACAGTCAAAAAATGCAGAATTAAAACCAAGAATCACTTTAAGAGATGAAAAAGGAAATGTAATAAAAAAAGCTGATGATAATGAAGCTCGTTATTATTTAGTTCCTGACTCGATACTTTCAGTAAACGATGGACAGAATGTGTCTGCAGGTGATGTACTAGCAAGATTGCCAAAGGCAACATCTAAAACAAGAGATATTACTGGAGGATTACCAAGAGTTGCGAATTTGTTTGAAGCAAGAAAGCCAAAAGATAGTGCCATTATTGCTGAAAATGATGGAGTAATACAATTTGGCAAAGAACTTAGAGGTAAGCAAAAAGTTTCAATCGTTAAAAATGACGGAACATCATCATCTTATTTAATTCCCAAAGGAAAACATATTAATTTTAACGAAGGTGAAAAAATTAAAAAAGGTGAATATTTATTAGATGGAAGTCCAGCACCTCACGATATATTAAGAATTTTAGGCGTTGAAGCTTTAACCGAATATTATGTACAAGAGGTTCAAGAAGTTTATCGGTTACAAGGGGTAGTAATAAATGACAAGCATATAGAAACTATACTTAGACAAATGCTTAAAAAAGTAGAAATTAAAGCACCAGGTGATTCAAAATATTTATTAGGTGAAATAGTAGATAAGATTGAATTAGATTTAATTAACGAAAAGTTAAAAAAAGAAGGAAAAAAACCTGTTGAAGCTGAAAGAGTTTTATTAGGTATTACTAAAGCCTCTTTACAAACTAATTCTTTTATTTCAGCTGCATCATTTCAAGAAACCACAAGAGTTCTTACAGATGCTGCTATAAAAGGTAAAGTCGATAAATTACAAGGCTTAAAGGAAAATGTAATCGTTGGTCGTCTTATTCCAGCTGGAACAGGATATACAAAAATTAAATGGCAAAAGACCGCAGATGAAAGAGATAAAGAATTGTCTAAACAATCTGCTACTGAGAATGCTGAAAAACAACTCCCAGTAACGTAATTTAAAGACCCAATTATTTCCTTATACGGTTGACTTTTTACTTTTCAATTAGTAGTTTAGCGCAATTTTGATGGTTAGAAGTAAGGTACTATTGACCTTAAACACTAGCTGCAAAGTATAGATTTACACAATCAAACCTAACTTTTTTCCATCATAAATATAAAAGAAATAAATATGCCGACTATTAATCAGTTGATTAAAAGACCTAGAAGTAAACCAAAACTGAGAAGCAAGGTTCCAGCTTTGGAGAGATCTCCTCAAAAAAGAGGTGTATGTACTAAAGTATATACAACTACTCCAAAAAAACCAAACTCAGCTTTAAGAAAAGTTGCAAGAGTACGTTTATCTAATGGACATGAAGTTACGTGTTATATACCTGGAGAAGGTCACAATTTACAAGAACACTCTGTAGTTTTAATTAGAGGTGGAAGAGTAAAAGACTTACCGGGCGTAAGGTATCATATACTGCGAGGTAATTTAGATACCCAAGGCGTTGCTAATAGAAAACAACAAAGATCTAAGTACGGCGCAAAGAAACCTAAATAAAATCATGTCTAGAAAAAAAAGAGCACCAAAAAGAATTATTTTTCCTGAAGCAAAATACCAATCAATGATTTTATCAAAATTTATAAATATAATTATGTATGATGGAAAAAAGGCCACCGCTGAAAGAATAATTTATAATGCCTTAGAACAAATTAAAAATAAAACAAAAGAGGATCCAATCAAAATTTTCAACAATGCAATAAACAATATACGTCCTAATCTAGAAGTAAGATCTAGAAGAGTTGGTGGGGCAACCTATCAAGTTCCTGTAGAAGTAAAAACAAAACGATCACACACGCTAGCATTAAGATGGTTGCTCGAAGCCACAAGAAAAAGAAAAAATAAAACAATGTCAGACAAATTATTTAATGAAGTTATGGATGCATCGCAAAAAAGGGGATCAGCAATTAAAAAAAGAGAAGATACTCATAAAATGGCAGAGTCAAACAAAGCGTTTGCTCATTATAGGTGGTAGTTATGGCACGAACACATACTTTAGAAAAATATAGAAATATTGGAATTATGGCACACATTGATGCTGGTAAAACGACAACCACAGAAAGAATACTCTATTATACAGGAAAGAGTCATAAAATTGGTGAAGTACATGATGGTGCAGCTACTATGGATTGGATGGAGCAGGAACAAGAGCGTGGAATTACAATCACATCTGCAGCCACAACATGCTTTTGGAGAGAGCATAGAATAAATATTATAGATACACCTGGACATGTGGATTTTACAATTGAAGTTGAAAGATCATTAAAAGTTTTAGATGGTGCGGTATGTGTTTTTGATGGCGTTGCTGGTGTTGAGCCTCAATCTGAAACGGTATGGAGACAAGCAGATAAATATAAAGTTCCTCGCGTTTGTTTTGTTAATAAATTAGATAGAACAGGGGCAGATTTTTTTATGTGCGTAGGTATGATCAAAGATCGTCTTGGTGCCAAGCCTTTAGTTATGCAAATACCTGTAGGAATTGAGTCTTCCTTAAAAGGTATAGTAGATTTAGTAAAAATGAAAGCAGTTCTATGGAAAGATGAAAAATTAGGAGCTGAATTTGAATATACAGATATACCAGCAGATCTTAAAGACCAAGCAGACAAATATAGAAAAGAATTAGTAGAAACTGCTGTAGAGCAAGATGAAAAATTAATGGATGATTATTTAAATGGTAAAGAAATATCAGAAAAAGATTTAATACATTGCATAAGAAAAGGATGTTTGAAATTTGATTTTGTTCCAGTGCTTACAGGTTCTGCATTTAAAAATAAAGGAGTTCAACCACTTTTAGATGCTGTTGTAGATTATTTACCTAGCCCAATAGATATCGGCACTATCAAAGGAACTAAACCAAATTCAAAAGATGAAATTGAAAGAAAATTTAATGATAAAGAACCATTTTCAGCACTAGCTTTTAAGGTAGCGACCGATCCATTTGTTGGAACTTTGACTTTTATTAGAATTTATTCAGGAACATTAAAAGCTGGTACTGGAATTTATAATACTACAAAAGATAAAGAAGAAAGAGTTGGAAGAATGCTTTTAATGCATGCTAATAGTAGAGAAGATGTAAAAGAAGCTAACACAGGAGATATAGTCGCTTTAGCCGGCCTGAAGTATACAATCACTGGACATACTCTATGTGATGAAAATGATCCGGTAATTTTGGAACCAATGGATTTTCCCGATCCAGTAATCGAAATAGCTGTTGAACCAAAAACTAAAGGAGATCAAGAAAAAATGGGAGAAGCTTTAGGAAGACTAGCTAGAGAAGATCCTTCTTTTAGAGTTACATCTGATGAAGAATCTGGTCAGACCATAATTAAAGGTATGGGTGAATTACATTTAGATATTATTGTAGATAGAATGAAAAGAGAGTTCAAAGTTGAAGCAAATATTGGAGCGCCTCAAGTTGCTTACAGAGAGACAATTTTAAAATCAATTTCTAATACGTATATACATAAAAAACAAAGTGGTGGGGCAGGTCAGTTTGCAAAAGTTGAATTAAATGTTGAACCACTACCACCAGGAAAAGGAAGAGAAGTAGAAAATAAAATAAAAGGAGGAGCAATACCTAAAGAGTTCATTCCGGGTGTAGAAAAAGGAATAGAAAGTGTAGCTGACAGTGGAATACTAGCAGGCTTTCCTTTGATAGATTATAAGGTGACAATTGTAGATGGATTACATCATGATGTTGACTCAAGTGTATTGGCTTTTGAAATAGCATCAAGATACTGTTTCAAAGAAGCATGTACAAAAGCATCATTAAAGCTACTCGAACCTATGATGAGAGTCGAAGTAGTAACACCAGAAGACTATATGGGTGACGTAATAGGAGATTTAAACAGTAGACGTGGTCAAGTATCTACAACAGACAAAAGAGGGAATGCCACAGTGATCAGTGCAATGGTTCCTTTAGCAAATATGTTTGGTTATATAAATAATTTACGCTCCATGTCCCAAGGACGAGCTCAATATTCAATGTTTTTTGATCATTATGAAAAAGTCCCGCAAAATGTTCAAGATGAAGTAACAAAAAAACTGGCATAAATTTATGGATAAACAAAATATAAGAATACATTTAAAAGCCTACGACAACAAAATTTTAGATTTGTCTACTATAGAAATAGTTAATACGGCTAAAAGAACAGGAGCTCAGGTTAGAGGACCCATACCTCTTCCGACAAGAAAAGAGGTTTTTACAGTACTTAGATCCCCTCATATAAATAAAAAAAGCCGTGAGCAATTTGAAACCAGAACACATAAAAGGATGATAGATATATTGGAACCAACCCCGCAAACTGTTGAAGCATTAATGAAATTAGATTTAGCATCGGGAGTAGATATAGAAATTAAGTTATAGGAAATAATTATGAGCATCGGATTAATTGGAAAAAAAATAGGAATGACAAGAGAATTTTTTGACTCGGGCACCTCAATCCCTGTAACAGTTTTATTTGTAGAAAAAGGCAGGATAATTGATGTTATTACTAAGGAAAAAAGAGGTTATGATGCGGTTAGAGTAGGCTTTCAAAAAATCAAAGCATCAAAGTTAACTAAGCAAATGAAGGGAATGTTTGCAAAAAAAAACACTGAACCAAAAAGAATTTTAAAAGAATTCAGAGTAGATAATATTTCAGAATTTAAAGAAGGTAATGAAATTGGCTTAGAGTTATTCAAGGATCAAAAATTTGTTGATGTTACATCAAAAACAATAGGAAAAGGTTTTGCTGGTGGTATAAAAAGACATAATTTCTCTGGTTTGAGAGCATCACATGGAGTTTCAGTATCACATCGTGCTCTTGGCTCTACTGGTCAGAATCAAGATCCTGGTAAAGTCTTTAAAGGAAAAAAAATGCCTGGACATATGGGAGATAAATATAGAACCATACAAAATCTTGAAATAATTAAGTCCGATTTAGAGAATAATTTAATATTTTTAAAAGGTTCAGTTCCTGGATCAAAAAATTCAATTATTTTAATACAAAAAAATGCTAAAAATATTAAGCGAATAACTACAGTAGAAAAAATTAAAAAAATTGCTGCTGAAATGGCAAAGTCAGATGGCAAAACTAAAGATAAGCCTACTCCTAAAAAGCAAGCACAGTCTAAAAAAACCGAAAAAAAAGAGGATAAGAAAAAATAATGAAAATTAAAGTTATAAATATTGATGGAAAAAAAGTTGATGATATTGAAATATCAGATAAAATATTTTCTTTAAAACCTAATGAATACTTAATACAATCATTGATAGATTGGCAACTAAATCACTTTAAAAAAAGAACAGCAAAAACCAAACAAAGAGGTGATATTAAAGGATCAACTGCTAAAATTTATGCACAAAAGGGTACTGGTGGAGCAAGACACAGCAGCAGAAAAGCTCCTATTTTTGTTGGAGGTGGAGTGGCTCATGGTCCAAAAGGTGCAGTATATAAAGTTAATAAAATAAATAGGAAAGTAAAGAAAATTGGACTGTTCCACATATTATCACAAAAACACAAATTAAATTTACTTTTTGTTGTTGAGGATTTTAAAGACGAGATTAAGAAAACCAAACTCTTTGATCAGTTTTTAAAAAAGTCTAATCTAAAAAACTCTCTCATAATTTCAGATAAAAACTCTAAATCAAAAATATATAGATCAGCTAGAAATATACCAAATTTAAAGATAATTGAACAAGAAGGAACTAATGCTTATGACATGTTAAAGTATAAAAATGTTGTATTTACAGCATCGTCAATTAAATCTTTTCAGGAAAGGCTATCTAAATGAAAAACATACATTATCTTGATACAATTATATCACCTAACGTAACTGAGAAGTCTACGTCGTTGTCAGAATTTAACAAAATTGTTTTTAAAGTTCATAAAGACGCAACTAAAAAATTAATTAAGAAAAATATAGAAAAAATATTTAAAGTTAATGTTATTAAGATTAATACAATAAATTTAAAAGGTAAAAATAAAATTGTTAGGAATAAAAAAATATTTAAGTCAGGATATAAAAAAGCGATAGTTACATTAAAGAAAGGACAAAGCATAGATTTAGCTACAGGAGTTTAATTTTATGGCATTAAAAATTTTCAAATCTTACACAAAATCTACAAGAGGAACCGTTCTTGTAGATAAAAAAAACATATGGAAAGGCAAGCCACTTAAATCATTAACTATTGGAAGTCACTCCACAGGAGGAAGAAATAATCTTGGAAGAATTACCTCAAGGCACAAAGGAGCAGGTCATAAACAAAAATATAGACAAATAGATTTTTATAGAAAAAAAGATGATATAAAAGCTAAAATCGAAAGAATTGAATATGATCCAAACAGATCTGGTTACTTAGCATTAATTAAATACGAGGATAATGTAAGAAATTATATTATTGCACCAAGTAAAATTTCAATTGGTGATGAAATTATTTCTGGTCGAAATAAGGATATAAAAATTGGAAATTGTATGCCTTTGATGGACATTCCACCAGGTACAGATATTCACAACATTGAATTAAGCCCTAATGGTGGTGGAAAAATTGCACGTTCAGCAGGCTCTTCTGCTCAAATATCTGGTTCAGATGATAGTTATTGTATAATTAAGCTTGGATCTGGTGAAGTTAGAAAAATAATTAATACAGCAAGAGCAACTATTGGCACAGTATCTAACGCTGAACATCAAAATATTAAAATTGGTAAAGCTGGACGAAATAGATGGAAAGGCATTAGACCTCAGTCAAGAGGTGTTGTGATGAACCCGGTAGATCACCCGCATGGTGGTGGAGAAGGAAAAACATCAGGAGGAAGAGATCCAGTTTCTCCATGGGGACAATCAGCAAAAGGTTTAAAAACAAGAAAAAATAAAAGAACAAATAAATTTATAATATCAAGAAAGAAAAAAAGGAAATAAATTATGTCAAGATCCGTGTGGAAAGGACCATTTGTCGATCCAAGTTTAATTAAAAAAGTTGAAAAACTAAAAGGTCAGAGCAATGCGGCGCCAATTAAAACTTGGTCTAGAAAATCTACTATTATTCCAGAATTTGTTGGACATAGTTTCTTAATTTATAATGGAAAGAAATTTATTCCAATAAAGATATCTGATGAGATGGTTGGACATAAGCTTGGTGAATTTTCACCAACTAGACAATTTTCTGGACATACACCAGCAGATAAAAAAGCTGCACAAGAAGCAGCGGAGACAACTAATGCACCCGCAAAACCTGCAGCTGAAAAGCCTAAGACTGGAGCTGCTAAATGAAAAATAAAGAGAATATAGTAAAAGCGGTAAACAGAAACGTAAGATCAAGCCCAAGAAAGATTAATAATTTGCTTAAAAATATTAGAGGCAAAAAAGCTGATATGGCTATCAGAGATTTATCTTTCGCTAGACAACGTGTTGCTGCTGAAATAAAAAAAACAGTTCAGTCGGCAATAGCTAATGCAGAAAATAATAATCAGTATGATATCGACAATTTATATGTAAAAGAAGCGTATGTTGGTAAATCAATAGTCCTAAAAAGATTCAGAGCAAGAGCAAAAGGTAGAGCATCAGGAATCAAGAAACCCTATTCAAATCTTACTATAGTATTATCAGAAAATTTTAAAAAGAGAGAGGAAACCCATGGGACAAAAAGTTAATCCAATTGGCCTAAGAGTCGGCGTAAATCGTGATTGGGAGTCTATTTGGTTCGCTAAAAAGCGCGAATATGGAAAGCTTTTAATTGAGGATTACAAGATTAGAGAATACATAAAAGTAAATGTTGTTAATTCTGGAGTTTCACAAGTTGTAATAGAGAGAACAGCTAAGAAATGTATTGTAACTATCTATACTTCAAGACC
>CACLHE010000007.1 GCA_902606665.1 uncultured Pelagibacteraceae bacterium | reverse complement strand
TGGCGCTGATGAAATTTGTTTTTTGGATATTACAGCTTCACACGAAAATAGAGATACAATTTTAGAAGTTGTAAAAAAAACTACTGCTAAATGTTTTGTACCTTTAACTGTTGGAGGTGGAGTACGTAGCTTGGAAAATATTAATGATTTATTACTTGCGGGAGCCGATAAAGTTTCAATAAATACTGCAGCAGTTAATAATGAAAATCTAATTAGTGAAGCAGCAGAAAAATTTGGATCTCAATGCATTGTAGTTGCTGTTGATGCAAAAAAAGTTAACAATAATAAGTGGGAGGTATTTACTCATGGTGGCAGAAAATCAACAGGTAAAGATGTTTTGAAATTTGTAGCTAAAATGGAATCTTTAGGAGCTGGAGAAATACTACTAACATCTATGGATCGCGATGGAACAAAAAAAGGATATGATTTAGATCTTACAAAAAAGGTATCTAATTTAGTTAATATACCAGTTATTGCTTCAGGAGGAGTTGGTAGTTTAGAACATTTGCACCAAGGAATAAAAATTGGAAAGGCAAATGCTGTATTAGCAGCATCAATTTTCCATTTTGGTGAATTTTCAATACAAGATGCAAAAAAATATTTAGACTCAAAAGGAATTCCAGTAAGATTATAAAATGTTTAAAAACTTAGAACAATTAGTTAAAACGATTAGAGAAAGAAAAAATTCTTCTCCTAGTAAGTCATATACTAATAAACTTCTTACCGATAAAAACTTGAGCGTTTCTAAAGTAAAGGAAGAGATTAGAGAATTGATCGAGTCCGTTGATAAAAATTCAAACAAAATTCATGAAGCTGCAGATGTTTTATATCATTTAATGGTGTTTTTAGAAGGAAATGGTATTAAAATTGAGGATGTGATGGATGAGTTAAAGAAAAGGCAAAAATGACCTACGACAAAAATAATGTATTTGCAAAGATTTTAAGAGGAGAAATTCCATTAAAGTCTGAAGATAAAATTTTTGAAAATGACTTTGTGCTATCTTTCTATGACATTAATCCTAAAAAGAAAATTCATGCTCTTATTATTCCCAAAGGGGAGTACACTGACTTAGATGATTTTAGTAAAAGAGCTTCCGAAAAAGAGATAGCAGAACTTATTAAAGGAATTAATACAGTTGCAAAAAAACTGGGAATTTCTATAGATTCTGGAAAAGGTTATAGGGCTTTAGCTAATATTGGAGAAAATGGTGGACAAGAAGTTCCTCATCTTCACTTTCACTTATTAGGTGGTGAAAAAGTTGGTAAAATGGTTTCCTAGAATCTCTGTGCAACAAATAATTTAAATGGAATTAGATAAAATTTTTGAAGAAGCTTTTCAAAATCATAAAAAAAATAATTTTGAAATTGCAAAAAAACTTTATAAAAAAATATTAGAAAAAAAAACTAACCACTTTAAAGCCACCTTTTATTTAGGGATACTATCCATGCAAACAAAAGACATGCATGAAGCAAAGAATTGGTACGAAAAAGCTATAGAAATTGATCCTAGTTTTCCTGATACCTATAATAATCTTGGAATTATTCTATACAGTTTAAAAGATTATAAAAAAGCGATAGCTTGTTATGAAAAGGCAATAGAAATTAAACCAAATTTTCCAGATGCCTATAATAATCTTGGTGCAAGTCTACAAAACTCTGGAGATCTTAATGAAGCTGCGGTTTGTTATGAAAAAGCTCTTAAAATTAAGCCTGATTATATAAGTGCACAAAATAATCTTGGTAATGTTTTGAATGAGTTAGGGGAATATAAAAAAGCTATAGATTGTTGTGAAAAAGTAATTAAGGCTAATCCCAATAATGCTAGTGCATACAATAATCTTGGGAACTCATTTAAAAAACTAAAAGAGTACGAAAAAGCAATAGGAAATTACGAAAAAGCGATAAAAATAAATCCTGATTACATAAGCGTTTATAATAATCTAGGAAAAATTTTAAGGGAGTTAGGTAGATTTAAAGAGGCAATAAAATTTTTTGAAAAAATTAAATCTACTAGCTCCAGAGCAGAAGTTTTAGAATGTATATATTTTTCAGGAAATTTAGAAAATTACTGCAAAATGCTAGAAAAATTATCTAACGAAGATTCATTAAATAGAAGAGTTGCAACAATGGCAGCCTACGCATCAAGTAAAGAAAGTATAAAAAATATTTTTCCTTTTTGTAAAGATCCGTTAAATTTTATTTCTATAAAAAATATTAAAAGTGAAATTAATTTAAATAGTGAATTTTTGAAAAAATTATTAAAAAAATTAAATAATATTCACTCGGTTTGGCAACCTGCTTCCTACGCAACAAAAGGTGGATATCAAACATTAAGTAATTTATTTGATAGTACAGAAGACGAAATTATAAAATTAAAAAAAATAATTGATAAACAAATAATTAATTACAGAGAAATTCATAAAAACAAGGATGATTTTTTTATAAAAAAATGGCCAAAAGAAACCAAACATAGAGGATGGCATGTGAAATTATTGAAACAAGGTCATCAAGAATCTCACATACATCCCTCAGGGTGGTTAAGTGGTGTGTTTTACCTAGCCATTCCTAAAAACCTAGAAAATAATGAAGGATCAATTGAATTTTCGCTTTTTGGTGAAGATTATCCGAAATTTAAAAATTTACCTAGTTTTATTCATTCGCCAAAAGTATTTGATATTGCCTTATTCCCGTCCTCTCTTTTTCACCGCACAATACCATTTAATTCAAACGAAGAAAGGCAAGTTGTTGCTTTTGATTTGGTGCCAAAATAATTTTTGATTTACAGATCTTCTTTGCTAGGAATTTTGAAAAAATTATCTACAATTTGATTATTAATTACTAAATTGCTCATAATGAAGTTTACTTTATTAGAATAAGCATCTTTTGTTTCCCAGCCTTTGAGTACCAACGAATTCTTGTCAAAAAAAATTTTAATTTTATTTGCCTTTTTATCTATAAATTCAAACACAACAAGATTTGAGTCTTCCAAGTTAGGCTTAGTTGATTTTATTAGATCTATAATCTTCTCTTTTTTTAAAATAAAAAAAAGGGGAGTTGTTTTTATTGGATAGTAGTAAATTTTTTTATATTTTTTTTTAATAATAGCTACCGTTTTTCCATTGGAAATAATAACTTTTTTTTTATCATTTTGATAATTACACCTCATTAATAGAGGATATTTAATAAAACATTTTCCCATTTCTTCTTTATCTGAAATTTTTTGATTAAAATCAAAAGACAAAGTCTCAGTTAAATTTAATTTATCAATTATATTTTTTTCTAAATCAGCGGAAACATTGACAGTAGTTAATAGATAAATGATAAATGCGAAAAGTAGATGACAAAATGATTTATTTATCAAACCAAACCTACAATATTTCTCTTTTACCTACATGATTGGCTTGGCTTACAATACCTTCTTTTTCCATAATTTCCATAATTCTTGCTGCTCTGTTGTAACCAATTTGCAATTTTCTTTGCAGAAAACTTGTAGATGCTTTTCTTTCACTTTTTATTATATCAACAGCTTTATAATATAGATCATCTTTTATACCATCGTTATTTTCATCGGAAACAGATTCGCTATCTTTAATTGCTGTAATTTCATCTATGTAGTAAGGTTTTCCTTGAGATCTTAAAAAACTATTTACCTTTTCTATTTCTGATTCTGAAACATAAGGAGCATGAATTCTTACTATTTTATTAGCTGAAGACATGAATAACATATCTCCCTTTCCAAGCAATTGTTCGGCTCCTTGCTCTCCAAGTATTGTTCTACTATCAATTTTTGAACTTACTTGGAAAGAAATTCTTGTAGGAAAATTTGCTTTAATTGTTCCGGTAATTACATCTACACTTGGTCTTTGCGTTGCCATAATAATGTGAATTCCTGCTGCTCTCGCCATTTGCGATAATCTTTGAATATAATTTTCTATTTCTTTGCCTGCTATTAACATTAAGTCAGACATTTCATCGACTATTACTACTATATAAGGCATATGCTTTTTATGTTTAGAATTATATCCATCTATATTTTTAACACCAACACTAGTCATTAGTTTGTATCTACTTTCCATTTCTTTTACTGCCCAACCTAATGCTGCAGTTGCTTTTTTTGGTTCGGTAATTACTGGACAAAGTAAATGAGGAATACCTTCATAAGTAGATAATTCCAACATTTTTGGATCAATCAAAATTAAATTACATTTTTCGTGATTATATTTATAAAGTAGTGACAAAATTATAGTATTGATACAGACTGACTTTCCTGAACCAGTAGTGCCCGCTATTAGTAAGTGTGGCATAGAAAAAAGATCACTAATTATTGGAATGCCAGAAATATTTTTCCCTAAAGCTATTGGAAGCCTAATCTCTTTTTTAGAAAATTTATCATCCGATATGATTTCACTTAAAAAAACATCTTCTCTTTTAGAGTTGGGAATTTCTATACCAATTGTACTTTTCCCAGGTATAGTTGAAACTCGAGCAGAAACAGAACTTGTATTTCGAGCGATATCATCTGCAAGGGCCACTATTTTTGATACTTTTATTCCCGAAGCTGGTTCAAATTCATAAAGAGTTACGACTGGGCCATAACTTATTCTTTTAATTTTACCATCTACACCAAAATCTAATAAAATTTTTTCTAAAAATTCTGAATTTTTTTTAAGTTCAGCATCGTCAATATTTTTTGTATTTTTTGCATCAGGATTTTTCTCTAAAAAATTTACTGTAGGTAGCTTAAATATATTTTTAGTAATTTTTGATTCTTTTTTACTTGAAAAAGGTAGGAATGGTTGTTTTTCCTTAGAAAAATTTTGTTCACTACTATTAGGTTCGGGCTGAATATTTAAAGAATCTAAATTAACAGTAGGTATTTTTTCTTCATTTTTGAATAAATTAAGTATTTTTTTTAATAACTTAAATGGAAAAAGAATAATTTTATTTATTTCATCATACTTAAGTCCTAAACTTAATATGAAAAAAATAAGTGTTAATAAAATAAGAGTATAGATAACATAAGTGTTTTCAATTAATGGCGATAAATAATAAATATTTTCTTTAATCTTTCTTCCAACAAAACCTCCATTTCCATTATCAATTAACCAATAAGAATGATCATAAGATATGTTTAAAAAAGTAGTTCCAAATATTATGAAACAAAATATATAAAAAAATTTTGTTATAATATTATTTAATTTTTTTTTAGTTATAAGTTTTATTCCCCAAAAGAAAAAATTTAACGAAAATAGAACAGAAATTAATCCTATAGATTGCAATAAAAAATCTGATATTACACTTCCATAAAAACCACCAGCATTTTTAATATCGGTATTTTCTGGATTGTATATAAAATTAGGATCGCTGGGTGAATAAGTAATAATTGATGCTAGTATAAAAAAACTAAAAATTACAAGAATAGTTCCAAATAGTTCAATTATCCTATTTTTAATAAAATTATTTATTTTTACTAAAATATTAGAATTCATTTTTTCAAATCAGTCTAGTATCTTTTACCATTAATATTACTGATAAAGGATTTAAATTTTAATAAAAATATTAAAACTGATCGGATTCTGTGGAATCTTTCATAGCTGATGTGGAACTTTTACCAGATGAAATAGCGTCTGACACAGCATCAAAATATGAAGTTCCAACTTCTCTTTGATGTTTTGTAGCCGTATAGCCTTCTTTTTCACTATCAAATTCTTTTTGCTGTAGCCTAGAATAAGCAGCCATTCCATATTGTTTATATTTTTTTGCCAAATCAAAAATTGCATAATTCTGGGCATGGAAACCTGCTAAAGTTATAAATTGGAATTTATATCCCATATTTCCAAGTTCTTTTTGGAAAATATCTATCTCCTTGTCTGATAAGTTTTTTTTCCAGTTAAAAGAGGGCGAGCAGTTGTAGGCCAAAAGTTTTCCAGGAAATTGATCATGAATTGCAGTAGCAAAATTTCTTGCTTCTTCTAAATTAGGTTTTGATGTTTCGCACCAGATCAAATCACTATAAGGTGCATAAGCTAAACCTCTAGAAATAGCTTGGTCGAGACCATCATTGACGTAATAAAATCCTTCGGGGGATCTTTTCCCTGTTAAAAATGGTTTATCGTTTTCATCACAATTATTTGTAATTAATTTCGCAGCGTTTGCATCAGTTCTAGCTAAAATAATTAAAGGGACACCCATCACATCTGCAGCTAATCTCGCTGATTTAAGGTTTCTTATCATTGTTTGAGTTGGCACAAGTACTTTTCCTCCCATGTGACCACATTTTTTTTCAGAAGCTAATTGATCTTCAAAATGAACTCCAGCAGCTCCTGCTTTTATAAATTTTTTTGTTAATTCAAAAACATTTAAGGGACCACCAAATCCAGCCTCACCATCAGCTATGATCGGCATTTTATAGTCAACTTGATCTTTAGGATCAATTTTTTTGTCTATTATTTCCATGTGTTGTATCTGATCAGCTCTAATTAAAGCATTATTCATTGCTTCAACTAATTTCGGTGCACTATCATAAGGATACAAGCTTTGGTCTGGATACATTTCACCTGCACTGTTTGCATCAGCAGCTACTTGCCATCCACTTAAATAAATTGCTTTTAGACCTGCTTTAGCATGCTGAACCGCTTGGTTACCCGATAATGAACCTAAGGTATTAACATAAGGCTCAGTATTTAAAAGTTTCCAAAGCTTTTCTGATTGTGATTTGCAAAGAGTATATTCAATATTAAATGTACCTTTAAGTTTTTCTACTTCCTCTTTAGTATAATCTCTTTTAATTCCGGCAAATCTTTTTAGGTCAAAAGATACGTTTCCAGATTTAATTTTTGAACTCATAACAGTTAGTTTTAAATAAATTTTTAGATTTTATTCAGAATCTTCTTGAACGTTATTCATCCCCGCGCTACCCCAATCCTGATCATCATCATTCACGAACAATCCTTTGTCAGAAGATTGATTAATTACCAGGTTTTTTGGATCTAATAAATCGCTCATAAAATTTACTATATTTACAAATTATGCAAAGTTCAATATTTATGTTGATTTTACTTGTAAATATTTGTAAATAAATAATGTAATAAATGTAAATGTTGTAAATATGAATCAAATAGATCAACAAATAGGCCACAAAATCAAGAATAAAAGAAAAAAACTTGGAATTACTCAGGCCAATTTATCAAAAAAACTATCCATATCACCCACCTACCTAAATTTGATGGAAAACGGCAAACGCAAAATAGATTTGGATTTGCTTCTAAGAATGGCAAACGAACTAGATGTTGATGTATTAGATATATCTAAAAAAACAGATACAAATTTATATCAAAATTTAATGGATTTACTTGGCGACAATTTATTTGAAAATTTAGATATAACAAATTTTGATGTTAAAGAATTAGTTAATACTAATCCTTCAATTGCAAAAGCATTAGTTAAACTTGGCGATAATTATAAAAAAAAAAATCAAGATATAGTTAGCAAGGTTGAAAACATATCAAGTAAATTTATTGATAACCGCAAAAACTCATTTCCAGGAGAGGTAGTTGCAGATTTTATACAAGAAAATGAAAACTATTTTCCAAAACTAGAGGAGTTTGCAAGTAACTTATTTAACAAAATTCAAACTAATAATCGAGTTGGATATTCGTCTATATGTGAATATTTGCTAAATAAACATAAAATAGAAGTAAAGGATGTTGTTCCAGATGAAAAAAAACCATTTACAAAGCAATATGACGAAATTAAAAAAATTTTTCTTGTATCTGATTATTTAAATCTTGAAACTAAAAAATTATATGCAGGAGCACATCTAGCTCAATTAGAAGCTCCTCATATCATAGATGAATATTTAAATACTTTCTCTTTTCCAAGCGAAGAGTCAAAAAAATTATCAAAAGTTGCGCTGCTTAATTATGTTGGCGCGGCAATAATTATGCCGTACAAACCTTTTTATGATGAATGTATTAAACAAAGATATGATGTTGAGCTTCTACAAAATACTTTTGCTGTTTCTTTCGAACAAGTTGCGCATAGACTTACATGTTTACAAAATCCAAAAATGAAAGGTATACCTTTCCACATGTTAAGAGCTGATGTAGCTGGAAATATCTCAAAACGATTTTCTTTATCAGGTATAGAAATACCACGATACGGAGGAGCCTGTCCTCGATGGAACATTTATAAAGCTTTTACTATGCCTGGTAAAATAAATGCGGCTGTTTCAAAAATGTCCAATGGTGATAAATATGTTTGTATTGCTAGAACTGTAGAAAAAGGAATTGGAAAGCATGGTATGGAAAAAACCTTATTATCTATAGGCTTAGGATGCCAAGTTAAATATGCAAAAGATTTTGTTTATGCAGATTCTTTAAATTTAAATGATAAGAAAACGGAAACTCCAATCGGTGTAAATTGTAGAACCTGCGATCGTATGGATTGTCAACAAAGAGCATTCCCTCCTCTTCATAAAAAATTTGATATTGATCTTAATAAAAGAGGAATATCAGTTTATGTTGCAGATTAATATTATTATAATATAATGTTTTTCAAATAAGCGGGAGTAGCTCAGTGGTAGAGCGAAACGTTGCCAACGTTTAGGTCGAGGGTTCAATTCCCTTCTCCCGCTCCAAGATTCCAAAAACAATGAATATTAAAGAAAAATTAAAATTAAATTTTCATACTTGGGAAGAAATTAAAAAAATTTTTTTTGATAAAAAATTTGAAAATGTAATTTTGTTTTCTCAGCCAAGATCTGGATCGACTTTTGTAAGCAATGTACTTTCTAAAGAGCTTGAATATTCAAATAAATTTTTTCCAGAGGAATTTTTTATTAACCAACATTTTATATATTTAAAAACTTTTGTAAAAAAACATAATAATTTTTTCATTAATACAAATGAATTTTGGTTCAGAAGAATTGATTTAAAAAAAAAAAATACTTTATATCTTTATCTTTATAGAGATCATAATGAAATAATGGCTTCTTATCAAAAAGCTAAAAAACTTAATTTTTATCTTGGTTGGGAAGAAATGATAAACAATTATAGAAAATTTTATCCAGATATAGAGCATATTGCCCCAGCACCCTTATTTGGTCATAAAGTATGGGAAGGACAAATAAAAAAATTTGATAATGCTTATACAATTTCTTATGATAGTTTTAAGACACATGAACAATTCTTATGTCCTGATATTAGAGGAAAAACAGTAAAAAAACTGAAGTATATTAACCCAGATTATAAAACACAAAGGAAAATAAAAAAAATTAATTTTAATATTATAGAAAAAATCTACTTTTTTATAAGAAGAAAATTAGATAGCAGAAAAAGAAGCAGAAAGAATTATTAATTAATGACAGATCTTTCAAAAAAAAAATGTATACCGTGCGAAGGAGGAATTCCAGGATTTAAGATTACTGAAATTCATAAATATCTTAAAATGGTAGATGGCTGGGAAGTAAAATCTGATGAATCTGAAATTTATTACTTGATAAAAGAATTTAAATTTAAGAATTTCTTAGAAAGCCAAAACTTTGTAAATAAGTTAGGTGATATTGCAGAAGCAGAAGGTCATCACCCGGATATTTGGTTTGGTTGGGGCTATGCAAAAATAAAAATTTTTACTCATGCAATTAAGGGATTGCATGAAAGTGATTTTATTTTAGCAGCTAAAATAGATAAAATTAATTTTTAGTGTTTAAAATGTCTGGTTTCAGTAAATACCATAACTAACCCAGCTTTATTAGCAGCTTGAATAACTTTTCTATCATTTATTGATCCTCCTGGCTGGATAATAGCTTTAATACCAAATCTTGCTAATTCTTGAATTCCATCCGGAAATGGGAAAAAAGCATCAGAAGCAGCAACTGAATTAATTATTTTTTCAGGTAGATATTTTAAAGCTTTTTGAGAAGCAATTTTACAACTATCTAGTCTACTCGGTTGCCCAGATCCGATTCCTATAGTAGAATTTTTATTTACCAAAACTATTGCATTTGATTTTGCAAATTTACAAATGTTAAATGCAAACTTAAGACTTTTTAGTTGATTGGATGTTGGTTTTTTTGATGTGACTACTTTTATTTTTTTATTTATAAGTATATTATTAACATCTTGCACTAAAAAAGTGTTTCCTAAAAAAAGAAGTTGTTCATTACTAGTGAAATCAAATTTACTGAAGTCAATTAGTCTTACATTTTTTCTTTTTTTTAAAATTTTTAAGGCATCTTCTTTAAAACCTTTAGATAAAATTATTTCAAAAAAAACTTTATTCAGTTCTATTGCTAATTGTTTTGAAACAATCGAGTTAATTGCTACAGCTCCACCAAAAGCGCTTATCGGATCACAATTTAGTGCATTTTTAAAAGATTTAATTTGAGTATTTTCTTCAGAAACTCCACAAGGATTGGCATGTTTTATTATAGCTACACCCTTATTTTTTTTGAGTGATTTTGCAATAGACAATGCTGAATAAATATCATTGTAGTTGTTATAGCTAAGACTTTTACCATGAATCTTTTTTAAGCCCGACAAATTATCTGAAGAACTATACAAGCTACCTTTTTGATGTGGATTTTCCCCATAACGAAGATTTTCTATAAGTTTACCGTGTAAAGTTTTTTTTGATGGAAATTTTATATTTATTCTACTGTTTATCCAATTTGATATTACAGAATCATAATATGCAGTAAGGTTAAAGGCTTTCGCAGACATTAATTCTCTAAATTTAATTGATGTCGATCCTTTATTTTTTTTAAGTTCTTTAACAAGCATCTTATAATCAGATATATTAGAAATTATAGTTACATCATTAAAATTTTTTGCAGCAGCTCTTATTAAAGTAGAACCCCCAATATCTATATGCTCAACCAATTTTTTGAAGTTTAATTTCTCAGTTAATTTTTTTTCAAATGGGTAAAGGTCAACTATTACTAAATCTATGTTAGGTATTTTTAATTTTATTAAATCTTTTTTATGTTTTTTATTTTTTCTAATATTAAGGATTCCGGCATGTATTTTTGGATGTAATGTTTTTACTCTGCCATCAAGCATTTCATCAAATCCAGTATAGCTTGACACATCAACACAATCATATTTTAGGCTTCTAATTTTTTTAAAAGATGCTCCTGAACTTATGATTTTTATATTAAATTTTTTTAAAGTTGGTAATAAGCTTTCTAAGTTTGATTTATCAGAAACTGAAACTATAGCTCTTTTTATTTTTTTTAAATTCATATATCAAGTTACTCTTTCAATCACCCATTTTATTGAAATGATATCTTTAATTAGATTTCCAGAAATAGAAATCGATTCATTATTTATGATTTTATTTTTATTGCCAAGGAAAATATTTTTTTCTATTTCAAAATCGTTAGTTTTGCTTTGTAATAGCCAACCTTCTCCATTACTTAAACTAATTAAAATAGAACTCCCGGCTTTTGTTTTAACAACTTTAGTATTTGGATAGATATGAAATCGTACAAAATATATCAAAGGATCAGAGTATTTTTTTGTCTTTTTTAATTCATCTTCACCATAAATTTTATCTTCATTTTTTAATATTTTAATTGACCTTTTATAAATATAACCAAATTTTTTTTCATAACCATTATGTGATGCTGTAATGGAATAAGAATCTTTATCCTCCGTGTAATTTTTGCTGATAACCTTATGTTTTTGAATTAGAGAATTTCCATATACTTTATTTATTAATTTATTTTTTTGAAAAATACATGATGAAGTATCATTTATGTATAAAGTTGAATGTGCTGCTGTTGATCGACTGAGTGATTTAAGTTTATCGGATACATATTTACCATATCCAGAATTGCATATGACTTTTTGTTTATTTGAAATAAGTTCAAAAGCTAGACATCCCGCTTGATAATATTTTGCATAGTTATTAGGCGGAGGATTTCCACAATCAATAAAAAATTCAAACTTCTTTTTTTTTATTTTTACTAAATCTGCAATCTCATGATTCTTATTATTAAATCTATATTTTAAATTTTTTAAGAAAATATCATAATCTTTATGATTAATTTCTGTAGCACCGTTAAATAATGGAAATTGTTTATTACTACAAGATAGCATAGCATAACAACCTCCACATTTTTGAATTATTTCATTTAAAAAATCAGGTATGGGTTTTTGAGCTTCTTTAAACCATTCTCTAATTAAAATTAGATATTTTATACTAATAAAAACTTCCTCAGGATTCCTTGATCTTGGAAATCCATTCTCATCAAAATAACTTTTTATAATTTTTTCTAACTCTTTTATTCCAATTTTAAAATTTAAATTATTCTCCTTAAATATTATTCCAGATAATATTATTGCCGAACAACAAACAATTTTACTAGGCATGTAGAATAAACTATTTATATTTTTTAAAAGAAAATTTGATTGCTTAATTAAACTTAAAAAAAATTTTTTCTTATATATTTTATCAGAATCTTCCAAAGTAATATCTGTATTGGATGACCAAGCTATAATTCTTTTTGCAGTAATTTCCATTTCCCAGGTATCCTGATCATAATTATAAAAATTTTCAATCCAGCTATTAATAATTTTTTTTGTAAAAATCTTACTATTTTTTCTGTCAATTTTTGTAAGCCATAAAAAACTATGTAAGTTCTCAAATTTTTGTTTATCTTTAACATTAGTTTTCCATAACATTTCAGGAGTCGTACTGGTTATTTTATAAAAATCACTATTGATTGATGTTAGAGAAGCGCTTAGATGTGTGCTTGGATTATAAAAAATTCTATCAGGAACAAAAGTAACTAATTTTTTATTATAATGGTTACTTCTGTAATAGTAATTTCTAAAGCTTAAAAAAGATAACTTAAGAATAGAAAAAAAGTATAGTTTGATACTTTTTAACTTTTGCATTTTCTATCCTGCTCTTAATAATTCGATATTTTTTTTTAAGTTTCCCTCATTCTCCTTAAAAATTGTTGTACCTGACACTAATATTTCTACACCGGCTTCTTTTGCCATTTTTGCATTTTCAAAATTTATTCCTCCGTCAATTTCAATTTGAGTTTTTAATTTTTTTGAATCAATTATTTTTCTCAGCTCTTTTACTTTTTCTAATGTGCTTTTAATAAATTTTTGACCACCAAAACCTGGATTGACGCTCATTATTAAAACTAGATCTATCTCATTTAAAATGGGCACAACTTCATCTATGGGTGTTTTTGGATTAAGAGATACTCCAGCTTTTTTATTATAAGATTTTATTTTATTTATCGAGTTTGGCAAATCTTTAGTTGCCTCAGGATGTATGGTAATAATATTTGCCCCCGCTTCAGCGAACTGTCTAATAAAATTATCAACTGGTGAAATCATTAGATGAACATCAAACGGTAATGATGTATATTTTCTTAGTTTGCTAACTACCTCAGGTCCAATTGTAATATTAGGTACAAAGTGACCATCCATTACATCAATATGAATTAAATCAGCTCCAGCATTTTCTAAATTTTTAATTTCACTTCCCAATTTACTAAAATCCGCCGATAAAATTGATGGCGATATTTTTATATTACGCATATGAAAATTTATATTTTTATATTTAATCTATGTCAAAAAAAAAGAAGGGCGAGGATTCTCGCCCTTCTTGAATTCTATAAGAATTTATTATTTATGCTCTTGCTGAGTCTCCTATATCATCGACTAGAGCACTTACCGATTTCTTAGGCAATGTTGACATTTCCATCTTATATGCCAAGAACCACATCATTCCAGTACCTAATATCCAGAATAATATTTGCCAAGCCCAAATTGACGGAATACCAAATGTCCATGTACTGATATCATTTGGCGAACCAAAGATATCATTACCTATAACAGCTCCTGGTCCAATTCCGAAAAACAACCAAGCAATAGTTATTATCCAAGCCGTTGGCTTAAGACTTTGCTTGCTTGCTGGAAGACCAGCGTGATCTGCTAAAAAGTCATGGTATTTTTGTCTATGAGCACGGTCTCTAGAAGTTTGTGTCATCGCAGAAATAGGTATTGCTACCAATAAATTGAAGAAAATACCCCAGAATGCTGAGTGCATTGTCCAAGGCCATCTTCCCCAAGGTATAGAATCGCCGAATAAGTTTTGACCAATACTTTCAGTCATCATTACGGCAATAATTCCTGCCAATAGACCCCAAGATACTCCTTCTCTCGTCAACCATGGAAAATAACAAACTGCAGCTAATGGTACCCACATTTGGAAACCAAACGCTACTGCTAATCCACCAAGAAGTACTAATGCGTCTTTAGAGAATGTTGCAACCAATAAAGCTGCACCAACTACAAGTACCACACAAACACGACCAAACATTTTTTGTTCGCTGTGTGACATCTTCGGTCTGAAGAATTTTTTGTAGATATCTCTAGTTAACATTGAAGCACAAGTTGACATGTATGCTGCACCTGTAGACTGCATAGCAGCTAGTGCACATACCGCAAGAAGACCAACAAACCATGGAGCTGCATCTCCGATCGTATTAATAAAGTACGGAACAAGATTTCCTTGACCACCTTTACCAATCGATTCAGGAAGTACATTTGATATATTTGCTCCTGCTGCATTCACAACTGGATCAGCACCTAATAAGTGCGCACCCATACCTTGAGCTGCAGTAAATATGAATAGGGCAAAACCTATTCCAAATGATGAAGCCCAAACTTGTTGTGGTGCAAATGGTTCAGGATCTTTGTTAGAGAATGCCCACATAGAGAATGCTGGTGAAGAATGAATGCCCATTAGAGCAAACATATAAGTTAACACCATCACTCCTGTCCACAATCCACCAACTGGAGTTTCTTTTCCTAACCCAGCTGTAAACTGTATGACACCAGGAATTGCAAAGTAGGCCGAGTAGTTATCACCTGGAGTTCTCCCCCACTTAGTGCCTTCTACCAAAGCAACTTTTGCTAGTCCTTCGTTTAATGAAGCCCAACCTCCAACGAGATCGTATGCTATGAAACCAATCGCTACAATTCCAAACCATAGAAGTATACATTGCAGAGTATCTACGTAAGCCACGGATCTTAATCCGCCTAATCCTACGTATAGAGCCACGATAGCAGCTAGTACCCATGTACCAGTTGTAACGCCCCATAAACCATCTGATAATACGTTAAATAATTTTCCAGATGCTGCAAGCTGTAAACCTAAATAAGGAATTGAGAAACATAGTGCTACGACTACGGTTAAAACACGAACCATATCACCTTTGAAGTAATCGGATAGCATTTCGCCCGGAGTTACGTAACCGAAACGTTTACCCAGTATCCATTGTCTTTTTAAGAACATTACTCCTGTAAAAGGAATAGTTATTACATAGAAAGACGCATAAGCGTACTGGAAACCGTCTCTATAAATTAATCCTGGATGACCCATAAAGGTCCAACCAGAAAATGATGTAGCTGTGGCGGCAAGAACGAATACCCACATTGGAAGTTTTCTTCCAGATATAAAGTAGTCAGATGCTGTTTTCGCCATCTGTGCGCCTCTTACTCCCCAGAATATACAATAAGCCCAGTAGAGTAGTACGAACACAATCAGCCACGTTACTTTTGCTGACATAAAGGTTCCCCCCTTTAGTTTTTTTAACTTGTTTTATAAAACACAAAATGCTCAGAACCATAGTTCCAAGCATTTATTATGAAATTTCAGCACAATTAGTTGTTCAAAGCAACACATTAATAAGATAAAATAAATACAACTGCTGATTGAAAGTATTGTTAATTAAGGGATATTTTAAGTATATAACTAGCTTTTTAATAAATTAGATATGGATTTTAAATCTTATTACATAGTTTTTCATGATCCACTGTGGATTTTAATTTTAAGTTTAGCCTTATTTTATCCTGTAAGGCAATTGATATGGACATTATACGTTAGAAAAAAACAAAAAACACAAAAGGATGTTTCAGATGAAGAAAAAAAAATTTTAAGAAAAAGAGCAACTTTTACTTCAATCCTTTTGTGTATAGTTTTTAGCTATATATATGTAAATCAAGTATTTAACTAATGAGCGCTAAAACAAATATTTTAAAAAGATTTATTATTTATATGGCAATACTTACTTTTGTAATGTTTACCGTATGGGCTTTTGTCAAATCTTTTATGAACAGACCTTTAGGAGATTACGAAACTGAAGTTTGTGATATTCGTTTAAAAGATAAACTATATGACAAAGCAATAAAGGCAGCCAATGAAGCTTTAGAAAAAATGCCTGACCACCGAGGAGCTATTATGTGCAAAGCTCTCGTATATATATCATCAGCTAAGTATCCTGAAGCCAATAAAGAACTAACATATTTAATAAATTTTCTAGAAGAGAATCTTGAAAGTGATGACAGAACAGGCATAGGAACTCTAGCAGCAGCATACGCAAATCGAGGCATTATAAAAGATAGAAATAAAAAATATGAAGAAGCTTTAAAAGATTATATTAAAGCACTTGGTATCGATCATGAAGCTGTGGCAGGACCAGGACTTGGAACAATTATTCTTAACTACAAATATAAGTCATCATCTGTAAAAGAAAGAGCCCTATATCTTAACGAGCAACTCCAACTTCCTGAAGAAGAAAGAATTTTAAGTATAAAAGAGTTAGACGCGGGACAAGTAATGCATAAGCCTGGTAAGCTTTAAAAGCTTATAAGACCTAAAACATCTTTAAAAAGTACTAAAAAAAAGTAAGTAGCTGCTATACAACCAAAAAGCAATCTTACAAAATCTCTTTCACCATCTTCTTTCCTATAGGTTATTCCATGCCTAGCGATTAAAGCTGTAACAACTAAAAATATAATATTTACTAATTTTTCATATTCTTGAGGAATAAAATCAAACACAAATAATTACTCTTTATACTGTTCAGGATAAACTACTTTTTTTTCGATATATGGAGGATAAAAGCCTGCAGGTTCTTCTACATATTTTACAGCCATATAATGACTACTTATAAAAACAAAAGCAATAATTAGAGCATAAAAAATTCCACGTCTTCTTCTTTGTCTTTCATTAGAAATGTGTTTTCCAAATTCATGATCATAAACATGGTATTTATTATTATAGCTATCAAGAACTTTAGCCTTATCTAATTTTAGGATATCTTTTGCATAATAAGCCACCCATATTGGTATTACGCCTGTAACCATGTATTCACTAAATATTTTATTTATTTTGTGTTCTGGAAGATCTTCATTATACCAAGCATTATAGGCCAACTGTATTAATTGAAATTCACCAATTTGAAGTAAGTTTGCAGCGTGTAAAATTTCTGATCTTTTAGGATTATCATCCCAGTCTGGTTTGATTAAAGTTTTTAATAAATTATTCATTATAAAACTAATTATTTATTTTTTCTATTTTCTACCAGACTTTCAACTACACTTGGGTCAGCCAAAGTTGAAGTATCTCCCAATTGATCATGTTGATTTGCTGCAATTTTTCTGAGTATTCTCCTCATAATTTTTCCAGATCTAGTTTTTGGTAAACCAGGAGCAAACTGAATCAAGTCAGGAGTTGCGATTGGGCCAATTTGTTTTCTTACCCAAAGTTTTAAATCTCTTTCTAATTCACCTGAAGTTCTTTCACCTGCATTTAATGTTACATAGCAATAAAGTCCATTTCCTTTAATATCATGCGGATAACCTACTACAGCTGCTTCAGCTACTTTTGGGTGAGCAACAAAAGCACTTTCTAATTCTGCAGTACCTAAATTATGACCCGATACTATTATTACATCATCTACTCGTCCAGTTATCCAATAATATCCATCTTCATCTCTTCTACATCCATCACCAGTAAAATATTTTCCATTGAATTGTGAAAAATAAGTATCGATGAATCTTTGATGATCTCCATAGACTGTTCTCATTTGACCCGGCCAAGATTGAGCTATACATAGTCTACCTCTACACGCTCCCTTTAAAGTTTGTCCTTTTTCATCAACGATTACTGGTTTAATTCCATAAAATGGTTTTGTTGCTGAGCCAGGTTTTAAATCAATAGCTCCAGGTTGAGGTGAAATTAATATTCCACCAGTTTCAGTCTGCCACCACGTGTCAACTATAGGACACCTAGAATCTCCAACTACTTTGTAATACCAAAGCCAAGCTTCTGGATTAATCGGTTCCCCTACAGTACCTAAAAGTTTTAAAGATTTTCGACTTGTTTTTTTAACTGGCACTTCACCTTCTTTCATTAGAGCTCTTAAGGCTGTAGGTGCTGTATAAAAAATATTTACTTTATATTTGTCTATAATTTTCCACCATCTTGAAACATCAGGATAATTTGGAATACCCTCAAACATCATTGTTGTTGCGCCATTCGAAAGCGGGCCATAAATAATATAACTGTGACCAGTTACCCATCCGATGTCTGCAGAACACCAATAGATATCATTTTTTTTATAATCAAAAATATATTGATGAGTCATTGAAGCGTAAACCAAATATCCTCCTGTAGTATGTAAAACTCCTTTTGGTTTTCCAGTTGATCCAGATGTGTATAATATAAACAGAGGATCTTCTGCGCTCATCTCTTCAGGTTCACATTTGTCGGAAGCAATATTTACTATTTGATCATACCAGACATCCCTTCCATCTACCCAATTTATTTCATTACCCGTTCTTTTTACCACAATACATTTTTTTACATTTGGACAATTAGATAAAGCTTCGTCAGTTATTTTTTTAAGTGGAATTATTTTTCCTCCTCTTACACCTTCATCAGCAGTAATAATATAATCTGATTGACAGTCATTTATTCGACCAGCTATTGAATCTGGAGAAAAACCACCAAAGATTATCGAATGAATGGCACCAATCCTAGCGCAGGCTAACATGACATATGCTAATTCTGGTATCATGGTTAAATAAATTGTAACTCTGTCACCCTTCTTTATACCCAGTTCTTTTAAACCGTTTGCAGCCTTACAAACATTTTTATGAAGCTCTTTATAACTTATTTGTTTTGAGTCTTTAGGATCATCACCTACCCAAATAATTGCTGTTTTATTTTTTTTATCTTTTAGATGTCGGTCAATACAATTTGCTGAAGCATTAAGAGTACCATCATAGTACCATTTTATTTTTACATCATTTTTACTATATTTTACGTCTTTTATTTTTGTGTATGGTTTTATCCAATCAATTCGTTTACCTTCCTTTTTCCAAAAACCATCATTATCTTTAATTGATAATTTGTATTTTTTTTCATATAACTTTTTATCGACATATGCGTTATTAGCCCATTTTTTTTGAACTTTAAAAATAAGTTCTGATGATTTTGAGCTTTTTGCTTTTTTTATTTTTCTTAATTTTTTTCTATTTTTTACCAGACTTTCAACTACACTTGGGTCAGCCAAAGTTGAAGTATCTCCCAATTGATCATGTTGATTTGCTGCAATTTTTCTGAGTATTCTCCTCATAATTTTTCCAGATCTAGTTTTTGGTAAACCAGGAGCAAACTGAATCAAGTCAGGAGTTGCGATTGGGCCAATTTGTTTTCTTACCCAAAGTTTTAAATCTCTTTCTAATTCACCTGAAGTTCTTTCACCTGCATTTAATGTTACATAGCAATAAAGTCCATTTCCTTTAATATCATGCGGATAACCTACTACAGCTGCTTCAGCTACTTTTGGGTGAGCAACAAAAGCACTTTCTAATTCTGCAGTACCTAAATTATGACCCGATACTATTATTACATCATCTACTCGTCCAGTTATCCAATAATATCCATCTTCATCTCTTCTACATCCATCACCAGTAAAATATTTTCCATTGAATTGTGAAAAATAAGTATCGATGAATCTTTGATGATCTCCATAGACTGTTCTCATTTGACCCGGCCAAGATTGAGCTATACATAGTCTACCTCTACACGCTCCCTTTAAAGTTTGTCCTTTTTCATCAACGATTACTGGTTTAATTCCATAAAATGGTTTTGTTGCTGAGCCAGGTTTTAAATCAATAGCTCCAGGTTGAGGTGAAATTAATATTCCACCAGTTTCAGTCTGCCACCACGTGTCAACTATAGGACACCTAGAATCTCCAACTACTTTGTAATACCAAAGCCAAGCTTCTGAATTCATTCCTATCTCTTTTGCAAATTTTTCTTTATTTTTTACATAGATTTTACTTGGTACATCTTCTCCTACTAGAATTACAGTTAATCCAGGAACAGCATTATAGACAGACTTAAGTTCTATTACCTTTTTTTTTAATTCCTCTCGCATCTCAGCTGCTATTTTTTTTCCATCTATAATCATTTTAGAATAAACCTGGTGCAAAAATTTCGAAAATTACATTTCTGAGAAACATTAAAAGTAAAATCAAAACAACAGGTGACACATCTATCGATCCAAAAGTTGGTATAAATTTTCGTATTTTATTCAAGACGGGATCTGTCATTTTATAGGTTGCATCAAGTACTGCAAAAACAAATCTATTTTGCGTATTAAGAATATTAAATGCAACTAACCAACTTAAAATAGCATTAATAATTATAATCCATAAATAAATTGTAATAATACTATCTAATAAAATAAATATTGATTTCATTTTTTCTCCACGTAAATAGATTGACTAGGAAACGCAAAGGAAGCATTATTTTTTTCTACAATTTGCTTAATTTCGATTGCTAGCCTTTCTTTAACCGCAAGCCACTCATCCCAATCATCCGTAACTGTAAAACAACGAATATACATATCTATCGAGCTATCAGAAAACTTATCAACTCTAACAGCGTTACCCAAGCTAGTTTTATAATCCTTGTGAGTAGTCACATATTTTTCTATTTCATCTCTAATTTTTTTCAATTGTTCAACAGTCGTATTATATTGCAAAGTAATGACCCAGCTAATTATCCAATTAGTTGTTTCGCTTATATTAATTACAGCATTTTCTGCAAATTGAAAATTTGGAATGATTGCTATTGATTTATCAAATTTTCTTACAACAGTTGATCTAAATCCTATCCGTTCAACAATTCCTTCTATTATATCTTCAACTATAATCCAGTCACCAACTTTAAATCTTTTTTCTACTAATACCAAAATCCCTGATATTAAATTCTTAAATAAATCTTGAGCTCCTAATGCTACTGCAACACCAAACAAACCTAAGCCGGCAATAATTGGTCCTATTTTTATTCCCCATAGTTCTAATACTGCTGCGGCACCTAAAATAACAATAAGTATTTTAAATGCTTTTACTATCCAGCCAATTAACTCTTTTGTTAAAAGTTTTTCTAAACCTCCTAAAAGATAGCTAACAGGTTGAATAAATTGATGTATTAACCAAAAAATTAAAATTGTGATAAGTGATTTATTTAAATTATCTATAAATGACTGTGACTCAGGACTAAACTCTAGATAATAGCTTGCGATAAAAAAACCTATGACAATAGGAAAAAATCGTGCTGGACCTTCCATTGCTTGAACAAAAGTATCATCGAATTTGTTTGTAGTTTTTTTTGCAATTTTTTTTAAACGACTAATAATAATTTTACTAATAAAACCTCTAAATAATAAAAAAACTAAAAAAATTCCCAAACCGATTATAATTTGAAAAATATCTACTCCAAGAATACCTTTGTCCCACACCTCAACAAACAAAGCTGAAAAATTTTTAAATATATCCATTTTTTACCTAATTTTATTTAACAAAAATTCTTCTTCTCCAGGACTAAAAACAAATACTTTTTTCCATTTAATCTGTTTTAATACTGATAATACCTTCACGCTTATACACATTAGATTAGATTGAGTCACTACGTTTAAAAGTGAATATTTATTTATTAGATTAAATAAATTTTTAGCACTCTTCGAAGAATAAATAAAAATAACATCTGGTGGTTTTTTTTCAAAAAAATCTAACGTTTTTTTATCAATTTCTTCAACTGGAAGTGAAGTATAATTAGAAACCCTGTCTACTGCATATCCTGCACTAATTAAATCTTTATCTAAATCTTTAGAAATAAACTCACTACTTAAATAAAGTAGTTTTCCCGATTTATTATCTAAGGTTCTTATAATTAGTTCGATTAAAGAATCTACAGTCCCCTCGGAAGTGTGCGTGTTTATAAAACCGGCCTGTCTTGCTGTAAACTCTGTTGTTTTACCTACACAAAAACATTTAATTTTTGAATTAAATTTTTCTATATTCATAAATTTTATTGCATTTGAACTTGTAAAAATTATAGCTTGATAATTTAGTAAATCTATTTTCTGTGTTTCTAATTTTTCAATTTTAATTACTGGAAGATGAGTCACTATATGACCTAGCTTTATTAGGTTTTCAATTTGGTATAATGAATCTTCTTTGGGTCTTGTAATGACGATATGCACTTTTTAATTTCCTTGCGTTGTAAAATTTGGACCTGCTTTTTTTAATAACTCTTGACCAACTTTATATCCTATTTCTTTAGCTTTTCTAAAGTGTCCCGAAGCTTGGAATTCAAATTTTTTCTTTCCATCATTTGAAAAAAGTTCACTTTTTAAAGATATTTTATCATTTGATAATTTAGCCAAACCTCCAATAGCTGTATCACAGTCTCCGCCTATTGCTTCAAGTAGAGCTCGTTCTGCCTGAATGCAATAAAATGTCTCTTTATCATTTATGGATTTTAAAATATTTAAAGTTTTTTGGTCATCTTTTTGACACTGTAATGCAATTGCTCCTTGGCCTATGGCTGGTAACATTTGTTCAATGGTAAAAACTTCTTTAACTTGTTTTATTAAACTAAGCATTTGAATTCCTGCTAGGGATAAAACTATAGCATCGTACTCTTGATTTTTTAACTTTTTAATTCTTGTATCAATATTTCCTCTCATTGTAACAACTTCAAGATCGTTTCTTAATAATTTTAGTTGCGCATATCTTCTAAAAGAACTAGTTCCAATTTTTGATTGTGGTTCAAGATCGCTAAAAGATTTACCTGAATAACTTAAAAATGCATCTCTTGGATCATTTCTTTTTACTACAGCATTAACACATAATCCTTTTGTCATTTGTGTAGGTAGATCTTTTAATGAATGAACGGCTAAATCTATTTTTGAATCTAATAGTTCCTCCTCTATCTGTTTACAAAATACTCCTTTACCCCCAATGTCTGATATTCTTTTATTTTTAAATATATCTCCTGAAGTTTTTATTATTTTTATGTCGATTGAACTGTCGTCAAATTCTGGGTTTGCTTTCATCAATAAGTTCTTAACATGGCCTGAGTAAGCTAAAGAAAGCTTACTCCCTCGAGATCCTATTATAAATTTTTTCTTATCTGTCATTATTAATAATAATTACATATGTTATATTATTATTTTATATTTATAGACAGTGAATCAAGATGAAAGAAAAGCTTACTTTTTTGGGAATAGAAACAAGTTGCGACGAAACTGCAGCATCAGTTGTTAGGGAAAAAGCTGACGGAACTGGAGAAATTTTATCCAATATTGTTTCTAGTCAAATTGAAGAACATAAAGATTTTGGCGGAGTAGTTCCTGAAATAGCAGCAAGAGCTCATGTTGAAAAAATAGAATTTATAATTAAAAAAGCCCTTAAAGAAAGTAATTTAAATTTTAATAAAATAAATGGAGTGTCAGCTACTGCTGGTCCTGGTTTAATAGTGTGTTTAACTGTAGGTTTGAATGCAGGAAAAGCTATAGCGGGATCTTTAAAAAAACCTTTTGTAGCTGTAAATCACTTAGAGGGTCATGCTCTAAGTCCTAAAATTAATAATAAAATTAAATTTCCATATTTATTATTGCTAATATCGGGGGGCCATACCCAATTTCTAGAGGTAAAAGGAGTTAATAATTATAAAAGACTCGGCACTACAATTGATGATGCTCTTGGAGAAGCTTTTGATAAAACTGCAAAACTTTTAGGTATAGAATTTCCGGGTGGCCCTAAAATCGAAGAATGGGCAAAAAAAGGAGATGAAAATTATTTTAAATTACCTAAGCCTATACTTAAAAGAGGTGGTTGTAATTTATCTTTTGCTGGCTTAAAAACTGCAGTTCTTAAAATTTCTAAAAAATTAAAAAATCAAAAAGAAAAATATCATTTAGCAGCATCTTTTCAAAAAACTATTAATGAAATTCTTTATGAAAAAACTAAAAAAGCAATGGAAGAGTTTTTGAAAGATAAAAAAAATATCGAAAAAACTTTTGTAATTGCTGGTGGTGTTGCTGCTAATTTAAAAATAAGAGAGAGTTTAACCAAATTATCAAATGAAAAAAAATTTTCTCCTATTTTCCCTCCAGTAAATCTTTGTAGTGACAATGCAGCAATGATAGCCTGGGCAGGTATTGAAAGATATAAAATTAAATTGATTGATAGCTTAGAATTTCCATCTAAAGCTAGGTGGCCGCTTGATGCGACCGCACCTTTTTTGAAAGGTCCAGGATTAAAAATTTGAATGAATAAAAATTTATCACTATTAGCTTTGAGCCAAGTTTTTGGATTTACAGCCAATATTATTACGGTTTTTTTAAGTGGAATTGTTGGTTCACAAATTACTTCTATAAAATCTTTATCAACACTGCCTACAGCTTTATCCGTTCTTGGTACTGCAATTTTTACTATTTTAGCGGCAAAAATTATGGGCAAAATAGGCCGTAGGTTAGGTTTTATTTTTGGAGCTTTAGTAAGTTCAGTGACTTGCTTGCTTGCTGTTTTCGCAATCATTCAACAAAATTTTATTTTATTTTGTATCTCGCATTTAATTCTTGGTTTGGGAATAGCGTTTGCTCATCAATATCGTTTTGCAGCAGCAGAAAGTGTAGAGAAAGAAAAAGTGCCAAAAGCTATTTCTATTTTAATGTTAGCTGGAATCGTTTCATCCTTTTTAGGTATAACTTTGGCAAATTATACAAAAAATCTTATCTCTGATCATATGTATGTTGGTTCTTATCTTTTGCTCGCTGTATTTACTTTTATGCCGGCAATATTTTTTATTTTTTATAAAAACAACGAAAAAACAAAAATAGATTTTAATAATAAATACAATGGGCGAAGATTATCTGAAATAATTTTTCAACCAAGATTTTTGCAAGCAATAATTGCTGCTGCATTTGCTTATGCTGTAATGTCATTTTTAATGACTGCTACACCCTTGAGTATGCATGTGATGGAAAAAATGAGTTTAGAAAAAAACAGGAATAGTTCTTCAATTTCATCTAGTAGCTATGTTTCTTCCATCATTAATTACGGGACATTTAATAAAAAAATTTGGGTATAGTAAAATAATTTATATGGGTGTTTTGTTTTATGTTGTAACAATAATCTTAAGTTTGTTTGAACAAACTTTCACAAATTATATGGTAGCTTTAATATTTTTAGGATTAGGGTGGAATTTTTTATTTATTTCCGGCACTAGTTTAGTTGTTTTAACTTATAAAGAAGAAGAAAAATTTAAAGTGCAAGGAATTAATGATTTAATTGTATTCTCTACTATGGCAATAGCAAGCTTATCTGCTGGGATATTGCTAAGTTTAACTAGTTGGGAAACTATGAATTTGATATGTATACCTTTTTTAATTTTAATTATTTTTTCAACTTTTAGAGCTGATGTTTTGATAAAAAAATGAAAAAATCCTATTGGCTACTCAAAACAGAACCTGAAGATTGGTCATGGAATCAGCAGTTAAGCTGTGCTGATAGTGGTGCTGAATGGAATGGGGTTAGAAATTTTCAGGCGGCAAAAAATCTTAAAGAAATGAAAGTTGGAGAAAAATGTTTTTTTTACCATACTGGTAAAATAAAAAGTATTGTAGGTATAGTAACGGTTAAAAAAAAAGCTTTTTTAGATAAAACCGACAAAACTAACAAATTTGTGTCTATAATTGTTAAGGCACTATATCCCCTTAAAAGAGAAGTATCTTTAAGAGAAGTCAAAAAAAATAAGCTTTTTAGAGATTTTCCTCTTGTAAAACAAAGTCGTTTATCAGTTATGAAAGTTGATTTAAAATACT